>JAPHSI010000094.1 GCA_026193155.1 Sulfurimonadaceae bacterium
ACTCAAAAGTTAAACCCACATATACCAAGAGCTTCACGTGAGGCTCAGCTTTTTTTAATGCACCATTTGGATGTAGATGAATTATGGCTTCTTACAAATCAGAATACTTCGATTGAAAATACAGATAAACTTCATGAGATGGTATCACGTAGATGCAATAATGAACCCTTTGAATATATTACGAATAAAGTAAGTTTTTACTCAGAAGAGTTTTATATAGCACAAGGTGCTTTAATTCCTAGACCTGAGACTGAACTGTTAATAGATGATATTTTAAAATATTTTCCAAATAAAGATGCAAAGATACAGTTTGTAGAGGTTGGAGTAGGGAGTGGCATTATATCTATCATGCTAGCACTTCATTATGCAAATGCAAAGTTCATAGCAGTAGATATTTCTCAAGATGCTATAGAAATAGCCAAAGTAAATATAGAAAAATTTGGACTAAAAGATAGAATTGAGCTTAGACTTGGTTCTCTACTGGAACCCGTAAAAGAAAAAATAGACTATTTAGTATCTAATCCACCATATATAGAAGATGGGGTAAAGCTTGAATCTAACCTCGATTATGAACCTCAAAATGCACTCTTTGGAGGTAAAGTCGGCGATGAAATTATTAAAGAATTACTTGATGAAGTCTTAAGAAGAGATATTAAGTTTTTTTCTTGTGAGATGGGTTATGACCAAAAGGATAGAATTTCATATTATTTAAAAGACAAAAAGTATAAAACCTTGAAATTTTACAAAGATTATGCGGAGTTTGATAGAGGTTTTACGCTTATATTATAGGTATACATTATGAAAAGAAATATTTATGTGGATTTTAGTTATTTATTAGTTTTAGCAGCTACTCTGGGTGGTGTTTTAACCCTTGGTGCTTTAGTAGCACCCGTTGTTTTTCATAATCAAACTTTAGGAATGGAAGTTATTGTAGATAGGCACAATGCCGGAATTATGATGGCTGAGATTTTTCATCGTTTTTCATACTGGCTTTATTTTGTAGCTTTTTATGTAGTTGTATATGAGTTGTATATGTATAAAATGGGTCAGAGAGATACTTATATATTTATTGCCTCTGTGCTTGTTTCATTTTCTGCTTTAATGTTTTCAGCCGTATATGCACCTAAAATTTTGACTATGCAGGATTTAGGCCGAGAGGCTACGCAAAGTGATACCTTCTTATCTGTACATATGGCAAGTGAAATAGATTTTAAAATACTTGCAGTAGGTCTACTTCTTCTATTTATCAGACGTTTGATGTTAATGCGTATAAAATAATCTTTTTTAACAAACATTTAATACAACTAGGATAAAATAATCCCCTTATTTTAAAGGGTTATTATTGTTATATAAAAAAGCAAAATTAAGTATATATACGTTTATCTTTTTGATTATGGCTTTAGTGCTTCAATATCTGTACTTAGATAAAACTATGGCTGTATCAAATAATCAAATAGACGCAAAAAAAGAGTTTGTCGCTCTGCTTGGTTTACCCGATTTGGCAATATCTACAGAGGCTACATTTATTAGACACAGAAGTCTATCTTCAACGTTTGAGATATATAAAGATGATGGAATATTACGAGAATACTTTCCATCTAGTTTCATCATTATGGATTCAAAGATTGGAAATGTAAATGAATAAGTATATAAACCTTTATCTTCTTGAATATTCGATTAACTCGCTATTGCGTCAAAAATATAAAAATATATTCATAACTACAATACTTACTTTTTTAATATTTATTTTATCAAGTATGTTTTTTATAACATCATCTATAAAAAATGAACTTCAATTTAGTGTAGAGTCTTTACCTGAAATAACAGTTCAAAAGCTGATATCTGGAAAACATTATGATATAGAAGTAGATAGGGTTAACGAAATACTTTCAATAACAGGTGTAAACGATGCAACGGCTAGAGTTTGGGGATATTACTATTTTGTTAATGCCGGTGTTAATTTTACACTTGTAGGAATTGAACAGTTTGAAAAGCAATATAAAGACTCCCTGCAAAATCTAGTAGATAGCTCTAAAGGCTTTGATGAGTCAAATGCATATATAGGGCAGGGTGTTAAAGAGATAATGCGTAAAAACTACTTTAAAGAGTATTTTAACTTTATACTTCCCGATGGTTCACTAAAAAAGATAAATATCGGCGGTACATTTAAGTCCGATACAAATTTAGAATCAAATGATGTAATAGTACTTTCAAAAGAAAATATGCGAAGCATCTACGGAATGAGTGAAGAATATGCAACGGATATAGTCGTTAAAGTTGCAAATCCTGATGAAGTCGCAACTGTAGCAGCTAAGATAAAGCTTTTATATCCAGATACAAGGGTTATTACAAAGAATGATTTAAAAGTATCGTATCAAAATATTTTTGATTATAAAAGCGGTGTGTTTTTAGCTCTATTTATAGTGAGTCTTTTCACTTTTTTTATCATAGTGTTTGATAAAGCAAGCGGACTTAGCTCGTCCGAGAGAAAAGAGATCGGCGTACTAAAAGCAATTGGGTGGAGTTTGGATGATGTACTTAAAGAGAAGTTTTATGAGGGTGCTTTAATCTCCGTATTTGCTTACCTATTAGGTGTATTTTTAGCGCTTGGTTTCGTTTATGGGTTTGGAGCACCTCTTTTAAGAGATATATTTAGCGGTTATAGTGAGTTAAAAACTGCATTTGAGCTTCCATTTGTTTTAGATGTACAGACAATGGTACTAGTATTTTTTCTAAGTGTACCTATTTATATTGCATCTATTATCATCCCCTCATGGCGTGTAGCAAGTATGGATGCAGACGAGGTAATGAGATGATAGAATTTAAAAATATAAATAAAAGCTATAAGCTTGGTAAAAATAATACCGTAGCTGCATTAAAAGATATAAATATAAATATAAAAGAGGGCAGTGTAGTTGTTTTAAAAGGCTCAAGCGGTAGCGGTAAAAGCTCAATACTCTCTCTTGTATCTGCAATATCCAAACCCACAAGCGGTGAAGTTATAGTAGATAATAAACAAATCTCAAAACTCTCAGACAGATTTGCATCTGAGTATAGATTAAATAATATCGGGATAGTATTTCAAAAGTATAATTTAGTTGAAGATATATCTGTTGAACAAAATGTTATTTTGCCGCTTATTCCTAAAAATTTGGATTCAGATTTAGTGGAAAGTAAAGTTGATACGGCTTTAGACATGTTTGGTATAAAACACTATAAAAATTCTACTGTTAAAAATCTATCAGGTGGTGAACAGCAACGTGTGGCAATAGCCAGAGCTTATATAAATGAGCCAAAAATTATTATAGCGGATGAACCTACGGCAAACTTGGATGAAAAACTTTCACTTGATTTTATAGAGATTATTAAAGATTTAAAAAAACAAAATAAGACGGTAATAATAGCTACACACGATCCGCTATTTTTTAATTTAGATATTGTAGATAAATATATTGAGATGAAAAACGGGTCTATTATATGATACTCTCACCTGAGATATTAACAATATATATACTTAATTTTTTATTTTTTGTATTTGGTTTGATTGCCCTTAATTTGAGTGTTAAAATATATCTAAAGTATGATAAAAACTCATCTGAACCTATTCAGTATACCCTAGAACGTCAATCTTATCTTGCATCTACGATTATAAAGTACATTTTTATTGTAAAAGTTCCTTTATTCTTATTTTTTATATTTACACTCGATAAACTCTCAAACGTATTAAGCGGTGCTATGTGTGGAGCAGGAGTACTGGATGCAACTGACTATGGAACTATGCTTATTACTCTTAAAGTTTTAAATATATATCTATTTGCTTTATGGCTTGTTTTAAATACAGAAGATGTAAAACATGAAAACCAGCCATATATAAAGATAAAGTTTGCACTTTTTATAGTACTTTTCGCTTTATTTTTATCAGAGATTCTTATAGAATCTTATACCTTTTATAATTTTGAGATTGATAAACTTGTTTCATGTTGTGGGACGCTTTACTCATCTACCTCAGATTCTATAGTATCAAATATTTTTGCAATAGACAATAAAATACTTGTAAGTATTTTTTATGCAAATTTTGCACTGATAACTTTCGCATATGTTTTTAAATCTAAGTATATGTATGCAATTTCAAACCTACTTTTTATAGTTGTTTCTATAGTCTCTTTGATTATGTTTTTTGGAACATATATATATGAGCTTCCCAGCCATCACTGTCCGTTTTGTTACTTGCAAAGTGATTACTACTATGTAGGTTATTTACTTTATGCTCTTTTGTTTATGGGCACATTTAACGGAATAATGGTTTTATTTAAAGATGATCTTTTTAAATTGTCGTTGATATCAAACTTATTATTTGTAATTTTAGTTAGTGGATATGTTGTAGTTTACTTTTTAAAAAATGGGGTGTTTTTATAAGGAGAGAGAGGAAGCGCTTGGATAGACTTCCTCTGGAAGTATTATTGACTTTATTTTTGAAGTACCCATCTCTCTCTTTCAACTACGGTGAACATTTTTCCAAAGAAAATTGTTCCCTTCGTTGGAGAGAAGGGCAAGGCTAGTCTTGTTGTCTTCTCATATATGAAGGGACATCAAGGTGGCTCTCATCCATATCACCGCCAACAACTAAGCGAGGACGTGATTTAGCTATTGGAGCAGGAGTTTCACTAACAAAGTCTTCATTATTAGTTAGTTTTTCATCTTTTTGCTCAAAACCTGTAGCTACTATTGTAATTTTTACATAGTTTACATCAAGTGACTCATCTGTAGATGTACCAAAAATAATATCGGCATCTTCGTGTGCAGATTCATTCACAACTTCCATAGCAGAGTAAATCTCCATAGTAGGGAAATCCGGATGCATTGAAAAGTGAACAAGTACACCCATAGCACCGTTTATGCTCATATTATCAAGGAGTGGAGACTCTATAGCAGATTTAATAGCCTCATAAGCTGCGTTATCACCATCATGCTCACCAACACCCATAAGAGCCATACCCTTATGGTTCATTACAGTTTTTAAGTCGGCAAAGTCCAGGTTAATGTCATTAGAACCACTGGATAAAATAACACCACTTGTTCCGCTTACAGCTTGAGCAAGTACACTGTCTACTATTTTAAAACTATCTTTAAGTCCCAGTTTTCTATCTATGATAGAGAGAAGTTTGTCGTTTGGAATAACAACTATAGAATCACTCTCACGTTTTAACTCTTCAAGACCTGCTTCAGCAAGTTTTTGTCTCTTTTTACCTTCAAACATAAAAGGTTTTGTAACTACGGAAATTGTAAGTGCACCTACATCTTTAGCAATTTGTGCTACTACAGGAGCTGCACCTGTACCTGTACCACCGCCAAGTCCTGCAGAGATAAATACAATATCCGCGCCATCTAAAGCTGAGCGAATTTCATCGTAACTCTCTAATGCACTCTCTTTTCCAATTTCAGGTTTCATACCCGCACCTAAACCTTTAGTGAGTTTAGCACCGATTTGAATTTTTGTTGATTGACTATTATCTAGAACTTGAGCATCAGTGTTTACGCTGATCATCTCAATTCCAGTAATCCCTTCATTAAGCATATGACCAATCATATTTCCGCCACCGCCACCAACGCCGACAGCTATGATTCTTGCACCGTTTAATCCTTGAACTTCTTCAACTATAAATGCGTCACTCATACTTCCACTCCTTTAAAATAACTGGGTAGCCCAGTTCCAAAATTTATTAAATGATGAAGCTTCATCACTTTTTTTCTCTTTCTTATCAGGAAGAGAGACTAGCGTTTCTTTTATATCTTCCTCTGCAATAGGGGCTACAGGTATTTCCAAATCTTCCTTGAAATTTACGCTAACACTTTGGATAGGTGTTTCATTAGAATGTCTTACATGTTTATTAACATCTATTTCATAAGGTGTATAATTTTTTGCCGCATACATAACCAGTCCTACAGCACTAGCAAATTCCGGTCCTCTTATGTCATCAAAAAGACCTTCCATCTCTTTTGGCTTAGCTAGTCTTACAGGTCCACTGTCAAATGTAGCTACAGCGAGTTCACGTATACCTTCCATTTTTGAAAGTCCACCCGTTAGAACTATACCTGCACCGAGTTGATCTTTTAGTCCGCTATTTTCAATAAACTGAGCTAAAATCATAAGTGTCTCTTCTACTCTAGCATAGATAACATTATGTACAACTTCTAATGATACTTCATGTGTTGATTTTTCATCACCAATCATAGGTAATTCAATCAAATCATTACTTGGAGTAAGAAGTGAACCAAAGTCAATTTTTACATTTTCAGCTACACTTAGAGGTGTATGAAGTGCCATAGACAGATCATTTGTTACATGGTTGCTTCCAACACCTAAAAATTCATTATGTTTTATCGAACTTCCTGAATGTATAATGATATTTGAAGTATTACCGCCTATATCAATTACGGCTACACCCAGTTCTTTTTCATCATCATTTATAGTAGATATGGATGAAGCATAACCGCTAAGAATGATATTGTCAACCTCTATACCAGCACCGCTTACCGCTTTTTTAAGATTGTTTAGATTTGCTTTTTGCGTAGTAATGATGTGAGTCTCAACTTCTAGACGAGCGGCATTCATCCCAAGAGGGTCTTCTATATAGTCTTGATCATCAACTTTAAAGTTATATGGCAATAC
>JAPHSI010000148.1 GCA_026193155.1 Sulfurimonadaceae bacterium
CATTCCACCGCCCATTTTGTTGCCGCGTCTATCTTGCATTCTTGCGTTTTGACCATCAGTAAGTTCTTTTTGCGTTAGTTTTCCGTCACCGTTTGCATCAAAAAAACTAAAGTCAGGTGCATTTGCCGCATTACGCATTGGACGACCTGATTCTGCACGCATTTTCATACGTTTTTCACGTAAATCATTGAACTCTTTTTTTGTAACAAGTCCATCACCGTTTGTATCATATGATGAGAATGGAACAGGTCCACGCATTGATAAATCTGCTGCTGTTAAACTTAAAGGGATAAAACCCAACATACTTCCAATAACTGCTATATATAGTACTTTTTTTGCAAAAGTTTTCATACCAACTCCTTTACTTTAAAAAGGGAAAGATTTATATTAAATCAACTTTATTTACCTACTAACTATTATACACACTAAGTAATAATTTTTTCATATAAATTTTAAACTAAATTCACTGCCTTCATTCTCTCTTGACTTAACATCTATCTTTATATTCATAGCATCACAAAGTCTTTTACTTATATCTAGTCCTATTCCATGACCTGATTCATGCTCTTTATAGTTTCTTTGAAATACAGAAGATGGATTTTTTATTCCTAAACCATTGTCTTTTATATATAGGATATCTTTGTTCATATATATTTTTACAAAAGCTTTTTTATCTATAGCTGAGTATTTAGATGCATTAGATATTAGATTTGAAATAATTTGTCTAAAAGCATCCTCATTTATATTTGCAAAATATTCAATATTAAGTACTTGAAAGTTTATATACGGATATTTTTTTTGATAAAGTTCAATGATATTATTTATAACTTTAAATATGTCAACCATTTGTATATTCAGAGAGTTCTCTTTTAAAAGAATTGTAAGATTTGAATTTAGTGAGTGTATATCTTTAACGTTTTGAGAAATTCTATCTAGATACTTGTTTGTTGCAAAATTTTTATCTTTTTTTAGAAGTTTCATATTTAGAAGTATGGAAGTTATGGGTGTGTTGATATCGTGGATTAAATCTTTTGAAAAATTATCTAACCTCATTACAGCTTCATGCATAGGTTTAAGAGCCATTTTGGATAAAAAATAACTTATAGATGCAAAGATTAAAAGAAGTAAAATCTGATAAAAAATTATATTGTATATTAATGTGGATATTTTTTTATCAAAGCTATTTTTTGGCTTTTTTATAATCATATACTCATCTATCCAGTTATGTGGAATATATTTTATAAAATAATCTTTTTTAATCTCAAAATTACTAATATTAAAATTAGGTATATTCATTTTTTTTATTGTATATGTTATATCCGTATTTTGTTTTGGTTTTTTTGTTTTATACATTCTTGCATAATCAAGCATCTCAAAATTTTCATCTTTTAAAAACTCTTTTTTTTGTTCTACATAATAAAAATGACCCGATATTAAAATAAGCAGTGCTACACTTCCAAAGTAGATGCTAAAGAACTTTATAAATGCTTTTTTATCATGCCTTAACAAGTCTGTATCCTATACCTTTTAAAGTTTGAATCTCAAGACCTGTTTTTCTAAGTTTAGAGATATAAACCCTAAGTGCGCCTTCACTGGATTCACCGTCAATATCAAGTTCATAAAGGATATCTTCTTTTAGCAGTGTTTTGTCTATATTTTGAAAAAGCATTGTACAAAGCTTTTTCTCTTGAGGTGTTAAACTTACAAGTTTGTCATTATTTAAAAGTTCGCCTGATGATATTTGGTAAGTTAAATTTTTGTATTCAAGTGTGTCCTCATAGCTTTTATAAACTTTACGAAGTTGAGCCTGTATACGGATAAGCAGCTCATCAAAGTCAAAAGGTTTTTTTATGTAATCATCCGCTCCGACTTCAAAACCTTTAGATAGTGAAGAGATATCATCTAGGGAAGTTAAAAAAATAGTTGGAGTCTTATAGCCATTTTCTCTTAACATCTTCAGTAGTTCAAAACCGCTGAAATCAGCTAAGTTTACATCAAATAAAAAGATATCAAAACTGTTTGCATAGCTTAAATCCAGAGCAGCTTGTGAGCTTTGGGCTAAATGGACTTCATACTCTTCGCTCTCTAGTAGCTCTTTTAGAGTATCTGCAAGAATTTTATCATCCTCTAAGAGTAAAACTTTAGCCATCTTACAACACCTTAATTAATATTTTAGTCCTACCATTTTTAACGCTTTATTTATATTTCTCAGCTGCTGATTCCTATCTCTACACCATTGTGGTGCTAATAGAGAATCATCATTAATTCCGGCTGTAACTCTTTGAACATTTACATGCGGTGGTTTTAATATAAGAGATTGAACAAGCACATCAAGATAATCTACTTCGTTAATCGGTATAAATTCTCCACGATTATATTCGTTTGCAAGTGCTGTCTTTTTAACAACATATAGAGGATGATACTTTACGGAATCTATTCCCCATTCATATGCTGCTAGCGCAGTATCTATCATCATCTTTTTATCTTCACCCGGAAGACCGAAGATTAGATGTCCACAAACATTTAGTCCTGCTTTTTTTGATTTTAAAATCCACTCTTTGACATTTGAACTGTCATGACCGCGGTTTATTCTCTTTAGTGTCTCATCATAGACAGATTGGATTCCAAACTCTATCCAAATCTCTTTTGTCTTGTTTAACTCACTTAGATATTCAAGTGTCTCATCAGTTATAGAATCACTTCTGGTTCCGATGCTAAGACCGACTACATTTTCAAATGTTAATGCTTTGTCATAAAGTGCTTTTAGGGTTTCAAAAGGTGCGTAAGTGTTTGTAAAAGATTGAAAATATACTATAAATTTTTCGGCTCCATACTCGCTTGCTTGCCTTTTACTAATAGCATTAAATTGAGATTCAAGCTGTGCTAGTTGTTTGTCTAAAAACGGGTTTTCTTTTGAGTCTAAATTTAGATGAAAACCTTTTAATTCTTTAGTCTCACCCGTAGATGCGCTAAATGAATCATTTTCACAAAAAGTACAGCCGCCTTTTGCTACAGTCCCGTCTATATTAGGACATGTAAACCCTGATATATTGATACCGACTTTGTTAACTTTACAGCCAAATTTATCTTTTAAATAGCTGCCGTAAGTATAAATTTGTTCCATATCAACTTAAACTATATATTTACCTGTAAAACAAGCAGTACAGTAGTTGTTATCAGTTTCTTTAGCACCTACACTTCTTAAAAGTGCAGCTTCGTCTATATATGCTAACGAGTCAGCTTGTATAAATTCACATATTGCATCTTCGCTCATATTTGCAGCTATAAGATTTTCTTTATCCGGTGTATCAACTCCATAAAAACAAGGATCAGTTGTAGGTGGAGAAGATATACGCATATGAACCTCTGCTGCACCGGCTTCTTTTAGCATCTTCACAATTCTTAGTGAGGTAGTTCCGCGAACAATAGAGTCATCAATAACAATAACACGTTTACCTTTAATTAAATCAACCATTGGGGATAGTTTCATCTTAACTTTTAAGTCACGCATCTCCTGAGTAGGCTCAATAAAAGTACGACCTATATAGTGATTACGCATAATACCCATCTCGTAAGGTATTCCACTCTCTTGAGCATAACCTATAGCAGCCGGAACACCGCCGTCTGGTACAGGTATAACTAAGTCAGCTTCTACAGGTTTAACGCGGGCAAGTTCTTTACCCATCTCTTTTCTTGTTTTATAAACACTTTGTCCAAATACATTTGAATCTGGACGAGCAAAATATACATACTCAAATATACAGTGTTTAGGTGTAGGCTCATAGATTTTTATGCTTTTAGGCTCCCTGCCTTCTGAAAAAACAAGCAACTCGCCTGGCTCTACATCACGAATAAATTCTGCCCCGACCAAATCAAATGCACATGTCTCAGATGCAACAATATATCCACCATTTTGAAGGCGACCTAGGCTTAGCGGTCTAAAGCCAAAGCGGTCACGCATAGCAAACATTTTCGTACGACTTAAAAATACCAGTGAAAATGCACCCTCAATTCTTTGAACTGCATCTATAATACGATCAAGCAGCTTTTCTTTTTCACTTTTGGCAATTAGGTGGATAAGATTTTCCGTATCCATGTATGATTGGAAAATTGCACCTTTTTTGATTAAATCATCACGTACTTCTTTTGCATTTGTCAGGTTGCCGTTATGAACAATTGCCATTTCACCCAAATCATATCTGGCAAAAACAGGTTGAGCATCTAAGATAGAGTCATCACCTGCAGTTGAATAACGTGTATGACCGATAGCAGAAGATCCGCTTAGTGTTTTTAGTTTTTGTTCATCAAAAACACGAGTAACTAAACCCCTTTTTTTAATCGTATGAAGTTTCTTATCATCAGCTGAAGAGATTCCAGCGGCTTCTTGACCACGATGTTGAAGTGAATGAAGAGAGAAATAAGCTAATTTAGAAGCTTCCTCATGTCCAAATACACCAACAACAGCACACTTTTCGTTTACATTTTCAAGCAATACAAAGTCCTCAAATAGAATTAATCGAATTATACTAAATTTACTCCAAGAGAAGTTTAAATTTTAATATTATTTTTTTAATTAGATATTTTTAAAATGGAATAAAAAGTGCTTGAAAAGAGAAAATAATTTGTAAAAGGTAGAAATATGGATATAGTTTTACGCAATAACCTTATACTTATTAGAACAGGATTTGATACGCTAAATACGCAATGGATGAAGAATTTTTTAAATCATCATTCTAGAGGCATGCTTTTTTTGCCAAAAGCAGTTCTAGTATTTAGAAATGAAACTCTAAAAGAGATTCGTGAGGATTTTATTCGAGAACTTTCACACCACCATGCTGAAGTTCATGAATACGAACATGAGTTCTTTTTACGCTCAATGCTCAAGTACGGTACACAACCGATAAAAATTGAATTAGATAAATTAGAAGAACCAGAAGTTGTAAAGGTTAACCTTTATGCATATGATAAACACACAGTTTTAATATCTTTAGATTATCCAAATTCATGGGTTTTAAGTTACATGCGTTCACAACTGGAAGTTTATGTTGAGCGTGGAACAGATATGTCTTTAGTTATAGATGTAAGCGATTATAAAGCAAAAGCAAGGCTGGAGCGCGCTTTAAACAAAAGACATATTCTACACTATCAAATTCAATATATATATGACAACAGATTTATGAGCAAGCTTTACAGTGACTTTGCAAACTACAGTTTTGGTGATTTGTGCAGAGAGGAAGAAGAAGAGGTAAATAAGGAATTCTATATGGTTCTTGAATGCCCAATAGGTGCTTCTCAAGATGCACTAAAGAAAAGTTATAAAAAACTTGCTAAGGTTTATCATCCGGATAAAGTTATACATGAGTCACCACATATGGTTACTCACTATACTCAAAAATTTCAGCTTCTTCAAGAAGCGTATCAAGCTTTACGGATTGTCTCTTAAAGTACTACCTACTCTTTAGCAGTGCTTTAAAATCTTTTGCCTTATAAAGGGCTATCTCTTTGCCCGCCATGGACTCAAGCTCTTTGGAAAAACCACGTTTACTAAATAGTAAGATTTGAGTTGGGGCAATTCCGAGCTTCTCACATTTGTCTTCGAGTTTATTTAACTCTTTTTTGTTAACTTTGTGATTAGTCCATTTACATTCAGCTACATAGACACTTCCATTATCTGTGAGGGTTAGTATATCTATTTCCAAATTCATATCCCAATAACTTCCGCTACTAAGAATTTGAGAGTCTCTAAGATTATAGTTTAGTAAGAGCTCGGATAACTCTTCAAAAATTAAAGATGTATATTGATTTTGTTTTTCATTAAAGCTCTCAAAAAAATTTATATAGTTTCCTTCTTTTATCTCCCTTATATATGGGATGATAAAATAAAACCAAAAACGTAAATACGGGTATGTAAATAAAACTTTATCGGATATGCGGTGACGTGCAAGTTCTCTTTTTAGTTTTGTTTCTTGTAACTCTTTTTGGTGTGTCTCGCGGGAATACTCAACCTCTACTACACCACGCTCTTGTAGATACTTAAGTGCAGCTCCTCCGTTGCCGTTGTTGAGACCTGCTCTTTTAAAAGCGGAGAAAATACGTCTATCACCTACTGCTAAAGCATTTAAAAGCCTTATATTTACAGGATCACTATGGGTAAGTCTTTCAATTTTTGTTGAGATTTCATCAAAGTTGTTAAATATATGTATTCGTATCAACTCTGTTATATGCATCGAAGAATCAAGCTCTATATCAAGACCTCCAAATACCGCAAAATATTCGATGAGTTGTTCCATATCATCAGGGTAGTTTTTAAAATAAAAATCTCTAAATTGGTCTAAAAGCATCTATCTCTCTTCATACTATTTACCACAGTCTTTAATATGAGCTTCCGTGAATACTTTTATGTCAAAAGTATTCCATACGCTTATGACTGTAGCATTTCACTGCCCCATTTTAACATATCAAGACCATATTTTTCTCTTAGTTTTTGATTTTGTTTTGTAAGTTTTTCCATTTTTTCCTCATCTGCAAAATTTATAAGTGAGAGTTCTTTTTTAGAATGATGTGTAAAGCTAGAACAGTTGATACTTAAACGAATAACGCAAAGTCTTTTATGAATATCCGCCTCATTAAATAAAGAGATGCATAGTGAATCAAATTTTTTTTCAGTGAAACGCTCACATAAAGATATATTTTTATGAGAATTTTGGTTCATCTCATAACGGATGCTTAGATGATAAACTGTAGGAATAACTTGTAATTTTTGAATTGCAAAGTTTAGATGTCTTGCCAAAACATGCACCCGTCGTCTAAGTTCAACCCTATCAAAAATAGGTTCTATTGTACGAGATATACCTATGCTTTTTCGCTCATGTTTTATTTTAATAGGTGCATCGCTTATCCCCTCTACACGTTTATAAAGCTCTTTTGCATATGGTCCCCAACTCTCCAAAGTTCCACGACGTTTACGAAGTTCTCCTAATGTATGGATTTGTGCAGATGCAAGGCGTGCACCCATACTCCTTCCTATGCCTGCAAAATCTTCTACCTTTATTGGATTTATAAACTCATCAAAATTATGTTCAGTTATTACCTTGCATCCAAAAGGTTTCGCGTGTGTAGTTGCCATCTTTGCAATATAACGAGTCTTAGCGGCACCGATGGAGACGGGTAGTTTTGTTTTTCTTTTTATCTCATGTCTTAGGTTATCTATAAAAGCTTCTACATCCTCATCTTCAATCCAACCTTTAAGATCTCCATAAAACTCATCTATACTAGCTTGTTCAATAAGCGGTATTTTTGTTTGTAAAAACTCATGTAATTCGTGTGAAAGCTTCTGATACAAAGACATGTTTGGTGCTTTTATAATTAGATGGGGGCAAAGTTGTAAAGCATCTTCAATACGCATAGCTGTTTTTACCCCAAATGCACGTGCTTCATAAGAAGATGTAGTTAAAATACCGCGTACCTTTCCGTCACTGTCTCTAAAGGCATCCAAATCATCATCTTTTGTTTCGTAAGCTTTAAAAAAAGTCGGTACGAAACTTCCTGAATTTTGCAGGTTAACCGTCTGGTTTTTAGCATCTGTATTAAATATTTTTGTATCACTTCTCCCACCTATGGCTACAGCCTTATGCTCTAGGCTTGCATCTATACTGCGGATAGCACTGACAAAAAAACAATCTATATCTATATGTATTTTCATAGCCTGATAATAGTAGATTTTTTTTTCTTGATTTAAAAATATGTCAAATTGCCAAAAATTTACTATAATTTCAAAAAATATGGAGATAAATATGGCACAAGTACCTCAAGATGTTGGATGCGATAATCAAGAATGTATAGCAAAAGATGAATGCAAAAGAAATGAGATATATAAAAATAAAACGGCTCGTATAGTAAAAACATTTAACGGCTCACCGACAAAAAAATGCGGTAAGTTTTTACAAAAATAGAACTTTTAAATGATGAAATATTTTTTAGTAGCATTAGTTTTATTTTTTTCGGCTTGTAGCATAAAAGAGTATAGTCATACGCAAAGTAAGATTATAATCATAAAGTCACCTAAGATAAAGTTTGCAGATGTAGGATACCTACGTAACTTGAATGATGCGATAGAGTTAGAACTTTTTATGGCTGGAAAAAGTATAAAAAAGATTACTATTAATCATCTTGTATGTGTAGATGAAGAAGGGTGCATGAGTAAAAGTGGATTTAATGAAGAGTACTTGCATCCATCATATCCAACTGAATTACTTCAGAACATCCTTCTGGCAAAACCAATTTATAATTCCAAGAATTTTCTAAAAACAGAGTCTGGATTTGTTCAAAAGATTCAAAATGAAGATGTAAATATAAAGTATGAAGTTAATTTAAAAACTATATTTTTTAAAGATAAAAAAAATAATATCATTTTGAAATTTAAAGAGACAAAATAAAGGAACTATATGAATAACAAGTTTGTTGGTGCACACACAAGTGCAAGCGGTGGAGTTTTTAATGCTGTAAACAATGCTGTAGATATCGGAGCAAAGGCATTTGCACTTTTTACTAAAAACCAAAAACGCTGGGACGCAAAACCTCTAGATGCTAAAACACTTGACTTATGGTTTGAAGCACTTGAAAAATCAGGCATCCAACCAAAACATATACTTCCACATGACAGTTATCTGATAAATCTGGGACATCCAGAAGAAGAAAAACTTCAAAAAAGCAGAGAAGCATTTGTCGATGAGTTAGAACGTTGTGAGATTTTGGGTCTAGACAGACTAAATTTTCATCCCGGAAGTCATCTTGTAAAGTTATCGGCTAAAGAGAAAAAAGATGAGGTTTATTTGCGTGATGTTGAAAATAGGTGTTTAGATGTTATAGCCGAGTCTATAAATATAGCTTTAGATAAAACTAACAATGTAAAAGCTGTTATAGAAAATACGGCAGGTCAAGGTACAAACTTAGGCTATACATTTGAGCATCTGGCTTACATCATAGATAAGGTTGAAGATAAAAACCGTGTCGGAGTTTGTATAGATACATGTCATATGTTTGTTGCGGGATATGATATAAGGACTCGCGAAGCATACGATAAAACATGGGGTGATTTTGATCGTATAGTTGGTCGTGATAAACTGATGGGGATGCATATAAACGACTCTAAACCGCCACTTGGAAGTAAAAAAGATAGACACCACTCTATAGGTGAAGGTGAAATAGGACTAGATGCATTTAAGTTTATAATGAATGATGAACGTATGGATGATATTCCACTTGTTTTAGAGACTATAGATAGTGAAATTTGGAAACAAGAGATTGAACTACTTTATTCTTTTATAAAAAATTAAATTAATTAAAGTGATTTTTGATAGACTAATCAATTATTTAATTTTTTAGGGGGAAATAATATGTTTAAATATACTACTTTTTATATGACATTATTATCGTTTTTTGTCCTCAGTGGCTGTAGTGATATAGATAATACCGGTGCAAATACTGTAAACGCAAATAGCGGGTTTATAAGTGCTGAGACAATAGAAGATATAAATACGTCCACGATGCTAGCCGTTGTTAAAGGTTCTATAGATGCAAATGCTACAAATGCTTTTGGTTATAAAGCTGTAAAAATAGTATATAAAACACAAGATATGTCTGGAAATGATGTTAATGCGTCAGGATTATTAGTTATCCCAAGTGCTACATCTCAATATCAAGCATATAGAATTGCAAACGGACAAACTCCGTTTTCGGTCTCTATGATTTGTGATAACCATGGTACTATATTTACAGATGCAGAAGCACCCTCAAATGTTGAAGTGACAAATGGACTTCCTGATTATACTTTAGCAGTTTTAATGAGTGGTTATGCAGGATTTGCAGCAGTACTTCCCGATTATGTAGGGTATGGTACTTCAAACTCATCCGCTCACCCTTATATGTTAAAAGAACTCTCAGCTCAAAACTCCCTTGATATGATTAAAGCCAGTATTAAATATATGCAAGATAATGGAGTTCTTCTAAATTATCAACTTTATATATCAGGATATTCCCAAGGTGGGCATGTAGCTATGGCTCTTGCTGAGAAAATTGAGAATGAAATTGATATAGTTGATTTAAAAGGTGTAGCACCAATGGCAGGAGCACATAATATAGAAGCTTTGGCTAATTTAGAGATAAATGCAAGTAGAAC
>JAPHSI010000200.1 GCA_026193155.1 Sulfurimonadaceae bacterium
CATCATCTATACCTTTTGGTACCTTTAGTGTAACGCTACCTCTTTTTTCCTCATATCCGCTGCCTTTACAGCTTGGACATGACTCACTTGGCGCACTTCCGCTTCCGTTACATGCAGGACAAGTTTGAGAAAACGTCATAAAGCCTTGTTGCATGTGAACTTGACCTTGACCACCACACTGTTTACAAGTAGATAGTTTACCATCTTTTGCACCAGTACCCTTACAAGGTTTACAAGAATCTTTGTAATTAAATGTAACCTCTTTCTCACAACCAAATATAGCTTCGTGAAACGATAAACTCATATTTATATTCATATCAAGTTGATATTTATCCATATCTGCATGGTTTTGACGTCTGCGAGAACTACCGCCTCCAAAACCGTTAAACATCTCTTCAAAAATCGAACCTAGATCATCAAATCCACCCATGCCTGATGAACGACCACCGCCGCCCATACCTTGTAAACCTTCTTTTCCATAACGATCATAGATACTTCTTTGTTTATCATCACTTAAGCACTGATAAGCCTCATTACAAAGTTTGAATTTATGTTCAGCTTCACTATCACCTGGATTTTTATCTGGATGATACTGCTTTGCCAATTTTCTATATGCTTTTTTAATCGTACTTTTATCTGCGTCTTGGCTTATTTCAAGTATTTCATAATAACTCATTTTTTCCATAAATACACAATATCCTATTAAATTTTTTGCAATTATATCGTTTTTAATTTAATCTTTGTATAATCGCGTTTATGAAGTATATAGTTAATTTTTCAATAATATTTTTAATAATATTTACCGGGTGTAGTGTCAAAGAATATGTAAAGGTCGATTCCTTACCAAAAACAAACCTTATTTGTAGTGAATTTGGTAATCTCCCTAATTGGGAGGATGAAGATTATGATTCAGCTTTGGAAGATTTTAAAAATAGTTGTCAAAGTAGTAAGACAAAAGATATTTATCAAGATTTATGTCATAAGGCTCAAGATGTAAATAATTCAAAGAATTTTTTTATATCTAACTTTGCACTATTTGAAATACATACACAAGATGGAGAGGAAGAGGGCTTATTGACGGGATATTATGAACCATACCTTAGAGGTTCCCTAACTAAGCATGGTAAATATATATATCCTGTACATGAAACTCCAAAAGATTTAATAACAGTGGATTTAAGTTCTATCTATCCTGATTTAAAACATTATAGATTAAGAGGTCGTCTTGAAAACAATAAACTTGTTCCTTACTATACAAGAAAAGAGACTTCAGGTAAAGAGATAGATGCTGATGTTATATGTTATGTAGATAATAAAATAGATTTGTTTTTTTTAGAAGTTCAGGGTTCTGGTCGTGTGCTTTTAGATAACAATGAAACGATATTTATAGGTTACGATAATCAAAACGGACATAAATATAATTCAATAGGTAGATATTTAGTCGATAAAGGTGAAATACCTTTAGAAAACATTTCATTACAATCAATTCGTAAATGGTTTAAAGAAAATCCAGATAGAGTAGAGGAAGTGCTGAATTATAATGACTCAGTAGTATATTTTAAACAAAAAGAACAACCTGCAACAGGTTCTCTTGGACTTGAATTGACACCAAGACGTTCAATCGCCGTAGATAAAAGATATATACCTCTTGGAAGTATGCTTTACTGTAGTGCCGAACAAAATGCTACAAAGTTTTCCCACATTGTTCAGGCTCAGGATACAGGCGGTGCTATAAAGGGCGAGATACGTGCAGATATGTTTTTGGGATTTGGTGATGAAGCCAGAAATGTAGCGGGTAGACTTAAAGCTCCTTTAAAACTTTGGATATTTTTACCTAAGGATGATATGTGATAGGCTCTTTAGAGAAATTTAATCGATTAGTTGAAGCTCTTGAAGCATTACCAACTATAGGTAAAAAATCTGCTACAAGACTTGCATACTATATGGTTATGAATGATTCATATACCGGTATTAAAATATCACATGCAATAGAAGATGCACTAGGAAGTTTAAAGAAGTGTAACAGTTGTGGTGGCATGAGTGAAGATGAACTATGTTTTATATGTTGTGATGAGAGCAGGGATGAATCACTGCTTTGTATAGTTGAGAGTGCCAAAGATATCTTACTTTTAGAAGAAAATGCCCTATTTGATGGAAAATATTTTGTTCTTGAATCGCTGGAAGGGTTAAATATACAGCAGTTAGAGAAGTTGGTAAAAAATGGTGTAAAAGAGATTGTATTTGCAATTACCCCTTCCATATCTAACGATGCTGTTATTCTTTATATAGAAGATAAACTAGAAAAATACAATATAAACTTTTCAAAAATTGCTCAAGGGGTTCCAACAGGTGTAAGTTTGGAAAATATTGATATATTATCCTTAACCAGAGCACTGGAAACTAGGGTTAAAGTTTAAAACAAGTAAGAGAAGATAAAATTCTCTAATTAAAAAACTAAGGAATATGTAATGGCAAAATTTGAAGCATTATTAGAAGATGAAGATAATATCTTTGGTGGTACACCAAAATCAAAATACTGGGATTTTAATAATCAAGTAAGTCAAGATTTAGCTGAGGATGAATTTGATAAGATAGTTCAAAAAATAGCTATTATGGAAGCTATGCTTGCTGAACATCATGACATAAACAATCTTGAAAGAATTATGCAAAATTATGCATTAGAAAATATGTCTGAACTTGAAGATATGAAGAAAAGTGTATATATGGAACTTGCAGGCAATTTATTAGAGCGTCTTAACGACTAAGTTATGAATTAAAGCTCAAAGCTTTTTTTCATATACTTTTGAATATCTTCTTTTTTTAACTCAGCACTTACAAATAACTCATTAGCCAAAACACCTTGACCTAAAAGCATATCTGAACCATCTTTATATGTAATGTTTTTTTTCTGTGCAAATTGTAAAAACGGGGTAAGCTTTCCGTATATTGCATCAGCTACATAAGAAGTATTATCGAGTATATTTTCAAGCATATCTTTAGGACATGGATAGTTATCATCACTTAGTCCTGCACTTGTAGTATTTACGACTAAGTCATACTTTTTAATTTTAAAATTATCCCAAGTATATGTAGCATCTGCTATGGTCTTAAACTCCTCTAGTCTTCCTCGACTCCTATTTAAGACACTTACATATATATTCTCTTGTTTAAACCTTGAAACAAGTGCTTTAGCCGTACCGCCTGCGCCTAAGACTAAAATATTATTTATATCTGTAAATTCACTTATAGCATACATAAAACCGTCTGCATCAGTGTTGTAACCTATAAGCTTACCGTTTTCATTTATAATAGTATTTACAACACCGACTTCATTAGCAAAACCTCTTATCTCATCACATGCTTTAAATGCTGCTTCTTTATGAGGAACGGTAATATTTGCACCGCTTAGTTTTAAGTTAAAAAAAGTCTCTCTTAATTTTGAGCCATCTTTTAGATGTACCCGTGTGTAACAAGCTTTATAATTGAGACTTTTAAATACACAGTTGTGCATAAGAGGGGAACGCGAATGTGAAACAGGGTCGCCAAATATAGCGAACAATTTCATCAGTCGAGATCCTTTAGTGAGTGAACGAGTGCTCCTAGCTTATTTGTTACTTCAAGATATTCAAGTTCATTTTGGCTATCTGCAACAACTCCTGCACCTGCTTGAAGGATAACTTTGTCTTCTTTTACCATTGCAGTTCTGATTGTTATTGCTGTGTCCATATTACCATCAAACCCGAAGTAACCGATACTACCGCTGTAAAATCCACGTTTTATGCCTTCATATTCAGCTATTAACTCCATAGCACGAATTTTAGGTGCACCCGTCATCGTGCCTGCCGTAAATGTTGCCATAAACAAATCAAACATATCTTTATCTTCACTAATTTCGGCTACTACATCAGATACTATATGCATTACATGAGAAAATCTTTCAATATGCATCATATCTTCAACTTTTACAGTCCCAGTTTTTGCCACACGGCTTACATCGTTTCTACCCAAATCTATAAGCATTAAGTGCTCTGCTAATTCTTTAGGATCAGCTAAGAGCTCCTCTTCAAGTTCACGGTCTCTTTGTTTTGTGGATCCACGTTTTCTAGTACCTGCAATAGGACGAAGTAATAGTTCACCTTCATTTAGTCTGACCATAACTTCTGGTGAGCTTCCAACAATACTAAAATCATCATACTCCAGTAAAAACATATATGGTGATGGATTCTTTGTACGTAAAATTCTATAAAAACTAAATGGATCAACTTTAATATTTCTTGTAAAACGATTAGTCATAAGTATTTGAAAAACATCACCGCTTTTTATCATCTCTTTAGAATCGTTAATCATTTTAAAAAATTTCTCTTTAGAGTGTGCAAAGCTACCTTCATCATTACCTATGTTTTTAACCATTTCAATATACTCGGATGGTGACTTTAACTCAGCTTCTATTTTTTCAAATTGATTTTTATATTCTTCTAGGGTAGATACTAAAGTTATTTCATGATTTTTATGAGAGTACACAAGAACTAGTTTTGGCAGTATAAGGTCCAAATCAGGTGTATTGAGCTCATCTATCAAGTTATCCATACTAGAGTGTAGTTTTGGCTCGAACACTTTAACCATATCGTAACCTATATAACCTACAAAGCCATCGACATAACCTATTTTTAACTCAGTAGTTGCTTTTTTATATTCTGTAGTATCTATATTTTTGTAATAGTTTTTCAAAAAAACAAAAGGATTTTCTTCTTTTGTATGTTTAGTCCCATCTGCATCCGTATATACAGTTTTATCATCTATATATTGAAGTCTTTCTCGAGCTCCTATAGTTATAAAACTATAATTACCTTCACTCTGTCCGGCACTCTCTAAAAGACAACTGATCTCGCTTGGGTAGAGTGCTTTGATTTTTTCATACACTGCTATGGGAGCAAGCATATCTTGTGTGAATTTTTTTGAATATATCATATTTATTTTTTTGTTAAAAAAGCCCCAGCTTCAATGTTGCTTCTTATGTTTCTAAGAGCAGATCTTGCTTCTTTTTCATTAGCAAACGGACCAACTAATACTTTGTTTAGATTTCCAACTTTATGATATTGGTATTTAAAGCCTTTACTTGTAATTGAATTTAAAAACTTTTTATTAGGTTTATATTTTGAAAAAGAACCTACTTGAACAAAATATTGTTTACCTGAAGATTTAGTTTGTGTTGTCTTAACAACTTCTTTCTTAGTTTTTGGTTCAGATTTAACAACCGGTTTTTTTATAGAGTTTGGAGATTTAGCTGTAGTAGTAGGTTCTTTAACCTTTTTTGTCGCTTCAGCCATACTTTCTTCTTTAAGTTTCTGAGCAATTTGATCAAGGTTGTTTTCATCAATAGCTTTTTCTTGAACAACTTCTACCTCTTCAAAAAGAGCTTCTTCTTTAGGTGCATTTTCTAAAGATTTCTCAGCAACACTTTGAGGAGTCGGAAGAGGTACTGGTTTTGGTAAATTATCGCCATCAGTAGAGTTAAGTGTATTCATCAGCATAACAACTATTATTAGCACAACGCCTAAAGTAGCAACAGCCAGTACAACTTTTTTATTTGAACTAGAACTATTTCCTTTATTCAAAATAATATCGTTTAATTCGTTTTTTTCTTCCATTTTAAACTCCTAAATGTTGTTTTTTACATATGCTTTGACCAAGAAGCACCACGCTCCTTAGCGTATACTTCATAAGGTAATGTAAGTATATTATATTCATTTGGCATATCGTTATTTGGAAACATACGCCATTGCTTTGGCTGCTTAGCAGCTAGTTTCATACTAATCATTTTACCAAGTTGTATAGCCTCTTGTAAAGTAGTATGACCTTTATGGATATAAACATGAAGGTGACC
>JAPHSI010000055.1 GCA_026193155.1 Sulfurimonadaceae bacterium
GGACCGTCACTTCCTAAAGACTGTTTATAACCCGTAACCGCAGATGCCATACATAAAGTCGTATTTCCGTCGTAGTTGTTGGTTTTAAGTCCCAGTTGCACAAACTTTCCTAGTGTATAAAATTCCTCTGTTAAAAGCTGACCCGTTGAGATAACGCCTACTGCTTTTTCACCGTGTTCTTGTGCTATACGTTTAAACTCAGTAGATACTTTTTTAAATGTCTCATCCCATGAACTCTCTACAAAAGAGGTGTCTTTTTTTATAAGCGGAGTTGTAACTCTCTCTTTAGAGTTTATTAACTGATGTTCACTCAGACCCTTTGGACAAAGCGTACCTTTGTTTACAGAGTGTTTCGGATTACCTTTTGTATATACGGCTTTTCCATCCTTTACACCTATGTAAAGACCGCATCCGACTCCACAATATCCGCAAGTTGAAAACACCCATTTATCGGGCTTTTTTTCATCGCTTATCATTCCAAACATCGAATCTGGCGACAACTTATAACGCGCTTCTTTTATATCTAAACCTAAAATATCTTTTATTTTTTTTATCATCTTCTTAACCTCTTTGTTTACCTGCAAAAAATCCACCTGCCATACCTAAAGGCACTACAGTCGAATAAAATAAAAATCTGTCGCTTAACTCACTTATAAAGATTAAAAACAGCGAAAAGATCATAGCTGTGGATGCAAAAGCAAATGATGAAGAGCTTAAAAATACTATTGCTAAAAGTGGAAGAAAAACACCTCCAAAAACTATGGATACAAAACGAAAACGTTTTATATTTTTAAAGTTCTCATCGTAGAGTCTAAGAGTTCTTTTTAACTGATACTCGTTTGCACCATCCGAACCAAGTGTTCTGACATCTTCATATGTAAAAAATATTTGTGCAAGTGCACCCAGCATTGCAAGTGAGATTAAAGGAATTGCAATCTCCAGTATGCCAAAAACTACCGCTACAAGACCAAGCATATTTATACCTATATATGCAACTCCGAAAAACTTCATATTTGTCGTAACTCTATTCCAAGATGGACGTGCTTTTATACGATAAATCATACTTTGAGCATAGATGCCGTACACTCCAACTATAAAAGTTGCCAACTCTGCTATAAGCCTTGTACCTTGCGATACTTCTAAAAAGTAAAAACTTACGACTACACCCATCAATGCCGTAAATACGCCAAGTGCTAAAGCTTCACGTGAGAGCCATGATGTTTTTATATTTTTCATAGCAGTAAACGCCAAAATAGGACGTCCCAGATGCATAGCCGATAGTGGTAATCCCAAAGCTGCAGGAAATAAAACTAAAAGAGCCATTATCCAGTTTGGTGATTCAAAACCGAATATACTCATAATATCACCCAAAAACAGTGCTAAAAATCCGCCTAAAGATATCTGAGTCAATACCGTCATAAACACGAGCGGAAGCTCAGAGTGTGAAGGTTTTAATATATGTTCATCCATCTCTTTCATATCTTGTGGAAGATTATCTGGCAGTGTATATCTTGTAGTAGAGTTTGTTATAGTAGCATCAGGTAAAAACGGCATATTTGCTTGTTTGTGCATATCTTCATCCAGCCATTTTTGAACATTTACAACTTCAATCTCGATTGCACCTGATGGACAAGCCTGAACACAGGCGGGTGTTTGTCCTACATTTAAACGTTCGTGACACATATGACACTTTGTAACTATATTTCTCTCTTTATGGAAAGTAGGAACCCCATAAGGGCAATTCCAAGTACAGTATTGACAACCTATACAAGTATCGTCTTCATGAACCACAATTCCTGTTTTATCTATCTTTATATAAGATTCTGTCGGACAGCCCTTTAAACACTCAGGGTCGATGCAGTGGTTACAGCTCATAGAGTTAAACATCTGTGTAAATACAGGGAACTCTCCACCTTCCATCTCACCTACTCTTCTCCACTTTATATCTGCAGGGTTATTGTTCTGCTCATTACAAGCAACCTCACAACAACGACAACCTACACATGCAGTAGCATCAAAGTGAAAACGGTACTGCTCACCCTCTTGAAGTTTTGGAATATCTATTGAGTAGTTACCGCACTGCATACCAGTATCTGCTTTGTGCTCTATAAAACTCTCCAAAGGTGTTTGATTATTTTCTTTCATAAATATATTCCGTTTTATTAATATGAAAATAATTTTATCAGCAATTTAATGTAATTTTAATATTTAATTGTATAAATTTTGTGCAATCTCCTGCATAATTATCTTTAACTAAGCTGTATAATTGTTTTGTCAAAATATACTTAATGTAAAATTAAGATATTAAGGAGGAGTAATGACAGATTCAGTTGATGTATTGAATGCACTAAAAATCGTATATACAATATATACACTTAGTGTTATTTCACTAATTGGTTGGTTTGCTTTGGGACTAGTTAATCCAAAAGGTAAACCTCGTATAGTAAAACCATCTACATTTTATGCTTATGTAGGTATTTTAATAACCGTAGGTGTAGCTATACATATAGTTACATTTAATAAAATCCCTTGGGTTGAGATAGATTTTAAACGTGATTCTATACAACCAGCAGAGGTTTACAAGATTGAAATGAAAGATCATCGTTATATATTTAATGGACAAGATATAAAAGCCGGTGATATTCATATACCTTGTAACGAGTATGTACTTTTTGAAGTAGACTCAAAAGATTTAACATACGGATTTGGAATTTTTAGACAAAACAACTCAATGGTTTTACAGATGCAGGTCGTACCGGGCAATAAAAACGACCTTATGTGGAAGTTTCACAAAAACGGTGTATATCATTTACGCTCAACTGAGTATTCAGGACCCGCGGGAGCTCATATGTATATAAAAGATGTATTTGAAGTAAGCGGATGTAATGAAGACGACAAATATTCACAAAAAGGGGCTGATAAATGAGTTTTTTTAATACACTTATAAACGGAAATGAAGGCGGTTTAAAAGAGGAGACTCTGACACCCACCCAAAAAGTAACTCTACGTGCAGTAATCGTAGGTATTTTATACTATGGGCTATCTGCTTTTGAGGGGATGATGATGCGCGCTCACGCAATAAGTCCACTACCTATGCTTGATGATTCTCACTATTTTTCAGTTATGACGGTGCATCCGATAGTTGGGATATTCGGTTCAACCTACTTGGTAGTTTTTGGTGCATTTACATTCTTAGTACCTTATCTTATGAAAAAACCCTTATATAGTATTAAGTTAGCAAACTATACATGGGGATTTATTGCTATAGGTGCATTGCTTGCTTGGTTAGGTGGTTTTATTTGGCACTATGCTCCATTATATACGCTTTATTGGCCTCTACCTGTTGACTTTTCTCAGTACGATGCAGTAGGTGGACTTGTATTTATAGTCGGTGTAGCACTTGTAATGGTTGGTACACTAGGATTTATTTACAATATCTTTGCTACGGTTTTTTATACTGAAGATGGTCATGAAAAACGTCCTGTTAAACCTTTGCTTATATCTGCACTTGGTATTGACGGTATGTTAAATATTCTATATAAAATGACAGGTCGTGAGCCATATTCTAAAGAACCTGCAGTATCACTTCCTGTTGTTGCAATATTTCGCGGTACTATCGATACATTTTTAGATGCACTTGTAATTTTAACTTGTGGTATTTTAATTTTAGTATATATTATCGGTGATTTAAGCGGTGCAACTATGGACTATACATCGGTTAATGCTCTTTTATACAAAAACTTTTTTTGGTGGGGACTAGATTTAATCGCTGACGGTCTTGTACTTATCTACATTGCAGGTTCTTGGTATCTTTTAGCAATGCTTATTACCGGTAAAAAACTTTTTATGCAAAATATAGCTCGTGCAGCACTTCTTTTAGAGTTAATTGTATCATGGGCAGTATGGTCACACCACCTCTTAGCAGACCAAGGACAGCCAAATATGATGAAGCTTGTGTCTGGTGAGATGGTTACTGCATTTGAGCTTGTAACTCAAGGTATTGCCATATTTATTACACTTGTAACACTTTGGAGTGCTAAACCATTAAAGATGTCTAATGAGTTAAAATTTTTACTGGGTGGAATTTTAGGATTTATGTTAGCCGTTCCTGCAGGAATCATTCAAGCCGATATGGGTCTAAACAGAATTTTACATAATACTCAATGGGTGGCAGGTCCACACTTTCACGTTGCAATTTTAGTAGGTCTTACAATGACTCTTTACAGTGCTATATATATACTCTGGCCTACACTTACAAACGGTGTAAAACTGTACTCTCAAAAAATGGCAAACTATCACTTTTGGGCTCACTTAATCGGTGGTATAGGCATGGGAGCATTTATGGGTATGGCTGCTATGGACGGAATGCTTAGAAGAACTCTATATATGGAGGGTGAATACCAAACATATATGATCTTAGCCGGTATTTGTGGTTTCTTACTTTTATCTGCATGGGTAGTATTTTTAGTGAACGTTTTAATGAGTGTCGGAGTAAAAGGCTTGTTAGGAGTTTTTTCAAAGTCAAAAATAGATACTAAAGATTTAGTACCTTCACAAGAGGAAAACAAATAATGGTAAATGTTAAAAAAATATCTCATCAGATTTTAGATGATGGATTATATAACACTATACTATTTGAGATGTGTGAGGAGTTGGATAAAAAAAATCCAACTCCAAGCGAGATAGAAAATCTCTTAACTTCAAATACTTCATATATAAAAGAGTATAAAGAGATAAACCGTCATAGTGAAATATCAAGTATTCAGATAAAAACATTACTTTCAAAAGCTGAGGATTCAACAGATGCAAAAGATAATAAAAAGCTCATCAATGAAAATATTCAACAGCTTAAAAATTTAGAAAATTTTGAAGTAGATTCATCAAATAGTGCTTATTCGATTTGGATAGGTAGTGTTGGAGTAATGATACTTTTTATGGCGCATAATGTTATCGCTTTGTTTTCAGAACTTTATACTACTCACTCAATGATGGTGTATGGTTTATACTCTATTGTATTGGCACTTACATATATAGTTTATAAAAAAATCAAACAAAATCATGAACAACAGCATCTTAGATATCAAAAACTCTATAGCAATACAAAAGAGCAAATACAAAAAGGTCTAGAAAAAGATTATTTCACATATAAAGAGTTATATATGAAATAGATATTTAATGTAATTTTAATATTTAATTGTATGATTTTTATACAACAATGTGTATATATCCTAGTTTATTCATTGTATAATTTTCCAATAATAATATGCTTAATGAAATATTAAGCTAAAAGGAAAATTATGGCAGGTTTAAAAGACTTAAAAGGACAAGGACACGCTCCAACGCTGTTTATGGCCTTTTTATATTTTGATATGAGTTTTATGGTTTGGACGATGCTAGGTCCGTTAAGTACTGAAATATCTGAAGCTTTAGCACTAGGAGGTCATATTATGACTGCCGGTGAAAAGGCGACTCTTCTTTCACTTCCGATTTTATCAGGTGCACTGTTACGTATACTACTTGGATTTGGTGTAGATAAATTAGGTGCAAAACTTACCGCTTTAATGGCACAGTCAGTTGTAATCGCAGCACTACTGACTGCATTTTTTCAGGGTAATCATATTACATATAATACCTTGCTATTAGTAGCTCTTGGTCTTGGATTTGCAGGAGCTTCGTTTGCAGTAGCACTTCCACAGGCAGGTCAATGGTATCCTCCTAAACTTCAAGGTGTAGTTCTTGGAATTGCGGGTGCGGGTAATATAGGTGTTGTAATTGACTTCTTATTTGCACCTAAAATTGCAGAACTTTGGGGATGGGAATCTGTTTTTGGAGTAGGTGCTGCTATGGCAATTGTTGTATTAATTGCGTATGCATTTTTAGCTAAAAATGCTCCGGAATCTGTATATAAAGCTAATCCTAAAAAAGTCAAAGACTATATAAAACTTTTAAAAGATAAAGACACATGGTGGTTTAACCTTTTTTATGCAGTTAGTTTTGGTGGTTTTGTAGGTTTTGCCGGATATATGAAAGTATACCTTATGAATACCTACCAAGCTGATATGAGTGCATTTGGTTTAGATATCCTTGATGAGAGTAACGTAAAAGTTATTGCCGGATATTTTGGTGCACTATGTATATTTGCAGGTGCAGTTCTTCGCCCTGTAGGTGGAGCTATCGCAGATAAACTAGGTGGTATCAAATCTTTATATATGTTTTTTGGAATAGTTACTCTTTTAGCTGTTTTAAATGCATCTATGACACTACCGTTTGGTGCTGCTATATTTGTACTGTTTTTAATTATGGCTAACCTTGGTATGGCAAATGGTGCAGTTTTTCAACTCGTACCTCAAAGATTTGGTAAAGATATCGGGATAATGACAGGTATTATCGGTGCTGCAGGTGGTCTAGGCGGTACAGCACTTATTAAAACTCTAGGTTGGAGTAAGGGTGCGTTTGACGGCTATGCCGCAGGTTTTATGATATTTGCTGCAGTTGTTTTAATAGCCCTTACTGGAATCTCACTGGTTAAAACTAGATGGCGTACTACTTGGGGTGTAACAGCAGGTGGTAGAATATAAACACTAAACACCTTAGTATTTAAGTTTAGTAATATATAATTTGAAAATTTTCAAAATTTCGGAGTATTTATGAGTTTAAAAACTATACTTTATATACTAATATTTTTTATAACATCATCCATACCCGCACAAAGTGCGGTTGTGTTGATGTATCATCGTTTTGATGAACAAAAATACCCTTCTACAAATATAACTATGGAACAATTTAAGTTTCAACTAGAGTATCTTGAACAAAATTCTTATAATGTTTGGCATCTATCAAAGATAGTAAAATATCTACAAGATAAAAAAACACTTCCTCCAAAAACGGTTGCTTTAACAATAGACGATGCATACCTTAGTGTTTTTACAAAAGCATATCCACTCTTAAAGCAAAAAAACTTCCCGTTTACTGTTATGATAAATACAGACCAAGTAGATAAAAATTTCAGTAGTTATATGTCATGGAATCAACTTCGAATACTTAGCAAAAATGGCGCAGAATTTGCAAATCATTCATGTAGCCATGATTCTTTTATACCTTTAAAAAATGAAACAAATGAAGAA
>JAPHSI010000103.1 GCA_026193155.1 Sulfurimonadaceae bacterium
ACTAAAGCATTAATACCCGTAGACTTTAAAAACCCGCCAATCATTTCGGCGAAAGGCTTACTTTGGTAAGTTTCCTCTTTATGAGTGGAATTTGCCGCTTCTGCATGAGCAGAAGAACTTGCATATGCAGAACTCATGCCAAATAGCATAAATACTGCAAGAAGTTTAAGTATAAATAATTTCATTAATTTATCCTACTACAGCTACGACTTGACCTTCAACTACTTTATCATTAGTAGCAACATTGATTGACTTAATAACACCGCCACGAGTAGCAACTACATCAATCTCCATTTTCATAGATTCTAAGATCATAATCACATCACCTTCATTTACACTTTGACCGGGATTCATTATGATTTTCCATACGTTACCTGGAACTAATGCTTTTATATCATCACCTGCACCACCTGCTGCTGGAGCACTAGCAGGAGCTGCACTTTCACCGTTAACTGCAGTTACTTGGATATCTGCGTCACCTTCTGCTACTTGTACGCTAAATTTTTGACCATCAACTACTACTGTATAACTTCCACTCATCTCTTCATTTCCTTTGCAATCTTCTTTCATTTGAGAAATTTTTCTAATATTTAACTCGCCTTCACCTTTAAGGAATGCGATACCTTTTTCTTGACATGCTGCTGCGATAAAAATATTTTCTTCTGTAATTTCAATATTTTCTTCTTTTAACTTGTTAATCCAAGTTTGTAGAGATTTAGACTCATCAGCATTCGCTAAATCAAGTGCTTTTTCCTTAGTAGGCTCTAAACCTAGTTTTTCTGAAGCAATTTTTATAACTTCAGGATCTGGTTCAACCGGAGTCTTTCCAAAATATCCAAGAACCATCTTTCCATAACCTGGAGCTATAGCTTTCCATGGACCTTGCATAACATTGTTAAGTGCTTGTTGGAAATAAAACTGTGAAACAGGAGTAACAGAAGTACCATAACCACCTTTTTCAACCACCTCAGTCATAGCTGCTATAACTTCAGGAAATTTTTCTAGAATGTCATTATCACGCATCATCTGAGTATTTGCTGTTAATGCACCACCCGGCATAGGTGAGAACGGGATAACAGGTGAAACCATTGTAGCTTCTGGAGGCATAAAATAGTCACTTAAACATGATTGTAACTCTTTTTCATAAGTTAGAATCTTTTCAATCTCTAAACCACCTAAATCAAAATCCATACCTTTAGTCGCATGTAACATTGTTAAGATATCAGGTTGAGAAGTTCCGCCACTTACAGGTGAAGCAGCCATATCAATACCATCAATACCAGCTTCAAGTGCTGCCATATAAGCAGAAACTGATACACCGGCTGTTTCATGAGTATGCAGACGCAAGTGTGTACCTTCAGGAACTAATCCTCGAGCCATTTTAATAGTATCAAAAACTTTTTGTGGAGATGATGTACCTGATGCATCTTTAAAACAGATACTATCATATGCGATACCACTCTCTAAGATATCACGAAGAGTTTTTTCATAAAATGCTACATCATGCGCTCCATGACATCCTGGTGGTAAATCCATCATTGTAACAACTACTTCGTGCTTTAATCCGTGATGAGAAATTCTCTCACCTGAATATTTTAAATTTTCTACATCATTTAATGCATCAAAATTACGAATAGTCGTTGTACCGTGTTTTTTAAATAATTTAGCATGTAAATCGATTAATTCTTTACTTCCTGTATCTAGCATAACAGTATTTACACCACGAGCCAGAGTTTGAAGGTTTGCATCCGGACCAACAATTTTACGGAATTTATCCATCATCTCAAATGCATCTTCTTTTAAATAAAAGTATAGAGATTGAAATCTTGCCCCTCCACCGAACTCAAAATGGTTTATACCTGCAGTTTTTGCAGCTTCAACAGCCGGAAAAAAGTCATCCATAAGTACACGTCCACCATATACAGACTGAAAACCATCTCTAAAGGTTGTATCCATTACATCTATAAATTTTTTCGCCATTTTTATCCTTAACCTTCTCTATGGTATTTAACAGCAGCAGTTATTGCTGCAATTACTTTTTTATTTTCATTGGCATTATTTGCCGATGATGTATCTTTAGCCTGTGGCTCTGGGAAAAATTTGTGGATTATTATAGACATTACATTCATTGCAATAATCATTATTATTAAGAATGAAAACACTGTTGCCATTCCTAAACCCATAAATTTGAAACCCTCAATTACGAGGTTAGTTTCCATAAATCTACCTTTATTTCATAATTTGGGTGCATTATAATACAAAGATGTTTAAAATTACTTTTCAGTAACTTTATAATTTGAAAAATTATACAATTTTGTTACTTTTTTTGCTTAGACAAAATCTATAATAAAACAAAAAGATATATTTAGATAAAATACAATTATTAATATAATTTATGGAGTAGCTATACATATGATTGCAGGAATGTACGAACAAGATTTGATTGCATATATAATTTTCGGATTGACACTTAACTTTTTATTTTCAATATTATTTGGAGTATATTTGACAAAAAATATTGGTATGGAAGAGATGATAAAACTAAAAGGGGACAAAGAACAATCTTTATTAGTAAGTATGAGTCTTTTTATACCTTTTGCCAAGATGCTTATTACATTATATAGAGTCAGTATTCTTCAAATATATTTTTTAAATAAAGGTTATTCACACAAAGAATTTTGGATATATATGACACATAAAAGAGATTAACTACTTTTTATATAACTCTGATATACATTTATTACTTATATCATTTTTAAATAATCCTACTTTATTCTCTTTAGCATAAATTTGTGCCTGAGTCAGGCTATATTCAAATTCTTTACTTTCTACAATAGGGCTTCTAACAGCTAGTCCGTTTTTAACCAATAGTTCAGACATTGTCATTTTTCCTTTAGCATAAATGATGCACCTTTTATTCTTAAATTCAATATGATAAAGCTGTCTATCTTTTAATAGGTTTTGTGTAAAATATTTACTCATAGGATTTTGTATATAAAATTCTTGAACACTTTTTTTACAACTCGAATCAAATTCAGCTATTGAGTATAATTCATCTACTGTTATTACTCCGTATGGTTTACATGTAAACTCATATAAACCTATGCTAAATCTTTGAAATTCATTTGTATTAACAGACCTTAAAGTAGCTAAGGTTGGTTCTTTTGCAAGAGACAGTGTAAAAAGAAAGCTCAAATATATAATATGCTTCAATATTTTATTCATATAACATAGTAACATGATATAATAAATCCATGAAAGATTTTAAGTTAAAGATGATTCTCAGTATTTTATCGGGTGTTATTTTCTCATTTGTATTTATTATCTTAGCCTTATCATTGCCTGTAAGAGAAAAAACTGTTCAAAAACAGTCAAATGAGAATATACTACAACAAATTTCAGGTTCTATAAGAAAATAAACTAAAAACTAAAGTGCATCTTTTACTTTTTTTAGCTTTAAGACATCATATGCATAACTAGGATTAAGCTTAAATGCACACGCCATAAGAGCTTCTATATACTCTTCAAGATATTCTAAATTCTCATGATTATTCATTAAGTAAGTCAATAAAACTTGTGCATCATCTATTCTTAAATTTCTGGCTACACCTAAGTTTTTATGTGATAAATTTTTAAGTTCCATACTTTTTGATTCTCTGAGAGCTTCTTGGTTTTGTGAAAGACCCTCTAAAATCTCGTAAAATAAATTATATGATTTAAAAATCTGTGAAATATAATCCTGTATAAGCTGAATTATAAGCTCTTTATCCAAACCCAATTCATCAACAGGTTTAGAGTAGTCATACACGTATTCTTTAGGAAGGAGGCTTTGTTTATGCGTAGACACACCATCACAAATTGATTGTGCAAGTTTCAAAATTGATGCGACATTCTCTTCTTTTGAAATAGTATCATCAATTATTACTCTATTTAACATAAATTTCCCATGTATAATTTACATAAATTATAGTCTAAATTGACTGATATTTCAACTATCTTATTAGAGACTATTGAGGAAATTTAAATATGAGTGCTACAAAAGCACTCATATATTGTTAAATTTTATACAGCTTTAGTGATAATTCTATTTAAACGAGATATAAAATCTGCAGTATCATCTAATTCTTGACCGTCAAAAAGTTTTGCTTGATCCAAAAGTACGTGTGCAGCGTCATTAATCAAGTTTACATCAGAAGAGTCTTTTAGTTTTATAAGAAGTTCATGTTTTGGATTAATTTGTAAGATAGGTTTAGGAGCTGTTTGGTCACCACTGTCTTGACCCATTTGTTTCATCATTTGAGCCATCATATAAGCTGGATCTTCTTTATCTTCTTTAATTTTTACAGGAGAATCAACTAAATCAGTAGTAGTTTCAACCTCTTTTACTGAATCACCAAGAGCTTCTTTAAACTGTCCTACTAAACCTTCATAAGTTTTAGCTGTTTCTTCCTCAGCTTTTTTCTCATCTTCATCCAATTCAAATTTTGCATCTGAGATATGTACAAGTTTGTATTCTTTATACTCTGTTACCATAGGGAAGATAATACTGTCAACTTCTTCGTTAAGAATTAGAACATCAATACCCTTAGCTTTAAAACGCTCTAATGAAGGGGACGCTTTTAACATCTCAACTGAAGATTTACCAGTTATATAATAAATCTCTTTTTTCTCTTCATCTACATTTTTAACAAAATCTTCTATCATAACTGTTTCAGAAGAGTTAAGTGTATTGAATTTTAATAATTCTAATATTTTCTCACGATTAGCAAAATCATTATAAAGCCCTTCTTTAAGGACATTTCCAAACTCTGCATAAAAAGTTTCGTATCTCTCTTTATCTTTTTTGGACATCTTTGCTAGTTCTGAAAGTACTTTTTTTACTGAAGCATTTTTAATTTTACTCATAACTGCATTAGATTGTAAAATCTCACGAGATACATTTAAAGGTAAATCTTTTGAATCAATAACACCACGTAAAAAACGTAGATATGTAGGCATTAACTCTTTTTCATCATCTGTAATAAATACACGGTTAATATATAATTTAATTCCTGTTTGATAATCAACTCTATATAAGTCCATCGGAGCTTTACTTGGTATATAAAAAAGTGTTGTGTATTCTATAGCACCTTCAGCTTTATTGTGCATCCATGTTAAAGGGGCTTCAGACGAATGTGAAAATGAGCTATAAAAATCTTTATATTCATCATCTGTAATATCTTTTTTAGCAATAGTCCAAAGTGCATTTGCTTTATTTATTTGTTGATTTTCAATCTCTGTTCTAGATGCTTCAGTTTCATTACCTTCATCATCTGTTACAGCTGGAATATACTTCTCTTTATCCATAAAGATTTGAAAAGGGATATGATTTGAGTATTTTTTAATTATACTTTCAATACGATGTTCCTCTAAAAATTCACTCTCATCATCTTTTAGATACATAACTATTGTAGTTCCATGACCATCCATAGTTGCATTTTCTATCTCAAATTCTCCTGAACCTGTACTCGTCCATACATAAGCTTGGTCTTCCCCTGCTTTTTTTGTAGTAACTTCAACTTTATCAGCTACCATAAAACACGCATAAAAACCAACACCGAATTGACCGATTAATTGAGAGTCTTGTTTCTGGTCACCCGTCATATTCTCCAAGAATGCTTTAGTACCACTTTTTGCGATAGTACCAAGATTATTCATTAAATCTTCTTCATTCATACCTATACCGGTATCTTTAATAGTAAGAGTCTTTGCTTCTTTATTCGCCACGATATCAATACGAGGTGTAAAAGTTACATTTTTATATGCTTCATCCGTTAAAACTAACATATTTAGTTTATCTAATGCATCTGATGCATTAGACACAAGCTCACGGATGAAAATTTCTTTATTTGAGTATAGTGAGTGTGTCATTAAATGTAATATCTGATCTGCTTCCGTTTGAAACTGATGTTTAGCCATTTTAAATATCCTTATTGAAATTTTTTTGTATTTTAACAAAGAAAAGTTAATAATTGCAAATTAAGTCAAGTTTATTTAGTCTAATTGGCTAAAGTTAATTTAGTTTATTTTACTTTATCTTAATATTATTACTTTTAAGCCCTATAAAAAAAATTTCTTACTATAATACTTTCTTTAAAGGAAATACATGCCAATAGATCTATCCGAGTCACTTGTCATAGGAATCTCTGCCACTGCACTATTTGATTTATCTGAGTCTGACAAGATATTTCAAGATAAAAAGACAAAAGACCCTAATACAGCGATAGAAGAATACAGAAACTATATGCTTGAAAATGAAAATGAGCATCTTGAAGATGGTACAGGCATGCCTCTTGTTAAGGCTCTTTTAAATCTAAATAA
>JAPHSI010000228.1 GCA_026193155.1 Sulfurimonadaceae bacterium
TCTTCGGCTATTATTTTATCTGCACGACGGCTAAGATCTTCATCTCCAAAAGCATTTACGATTGAACGGATAGCATTTGTCGTATCACGTTTTCCGTAAAAAGATACAGAAATGTAAGGTATGTTGTAACGCTCTTGCATTTTTCGTGTTAATGTCACAAGTGATTTTGCACAGACTATTACGTTTAGTTTTGCAGTGTGAGCAGTTTGTATATCTTCTATTCGTCCATCACCTGCAAGGGTAGAAACCACTTTTATACCTATACGCTCTAAGATCGGAGTGTATTGCCACATATCACCTGTAACGTTATACTCTCCTATAAGGTTGATTCCATATGGGTGAATCTCTTTTGGTTCACGAGTACCTATCAGCTGATTTAAAACAGCCTCTCCACCAAGACGGGAACCAAGGTTTTTACTCCCTACAAATCCAGGTGAGTGTACTACAACTATAGGTAGTCCGTGTTTTTCTTGCATACGTTTACATACATTATCTATATCATCACCTATCATGGCAGTTACACAAGTCTCGTATACAAATACCGCTTTTGGTTTTTTATGTGTAATTACATATTCTATAGAGTCTTCAAGTTTTTGATCTCCGCCGAAAATAACATCATTAGTAGTTACATCCGTATAGTATCCCGTTATGGTATTACTCTCACCTTTGTAACTCGTCGGTGTAGCCCTTGTCTCCCAAGAAGCTCCCTGACACGTTGCGGGTGCATGGACGAGATGCACGGCATCTGCATAAGGAAATAGGGCAATCTGCGCACCTTCAAATGCACAACCACCACTTGTAGCTCCGGGTTTTGGTTTATCACAAGAACTTTTTTTCTTATCGTTATGTGAACAAGCAGATTCATTTAATAAGTCGCGAATTAATTTTCTATTTACCATGATATTTTCCATATTAATATTTATATATATGTTTTATACATATTTTATTCCCTAGAATTTTTAGGGAACACTTCATGTATATTTATTAACTAGATTATATTTGAAGGATAATTTATGTTAGCAATACCATTAGATGAAGAAAACTCAACAACTATATCAAAGCTTTATGGAAATGCACCGTTTTTCGGACTATATGACGGAGTAAATTTAAGTGTTATAGAAAACGAAGCAAAAGGCAACGGACCAAAAAGTGCAGAGTTTTTAAAAAACTGGGGTGCTACATCTACAGTGTTTTACCATATGGGTGAGGGTGTATATAAAGCATTTGCAAAGAATAACATAGAGGTATATTCATCACAACAAAAAGAGTATATCGTATCTCAGGCATATGAAATGATGAAACAAGAAAATCTGACTAAATTAGATGCTACTAATTATAAAGAGTTATTAGATCCTGGCAGTAACGGCGAATGTACATGTGGATGTGAGAATAAATAATGGAATGTGTAAAAGATAGATATGTGACATTTAACAATATCGACTGTTATGAGAATGCAGCGCTGGTACTAGATGCCATGAATGAACTCTTTGAATTAAAGCCGGAATCAAAAAACGGTCTATGGGATAACTTTATGGAAAAAATACCACAGAACTACAGAGAAGAGTTTAAAAAAGGCGATGAGTTTGATACTTTATATCTTGTTTGTGCAAATGTATTTTACATATATGATTTATTTGAAGACTTTGAATTTGAAAAAGGACTTGAAGTACTAGAACAGGTAGAGTTGGAGTGTTGTTAGATGCAAAAAGATTTAGCTTATTATCTCTCACTCGATTATCCTATAGAGTGTTACGCAGGTGAATATGAAGTTGGAGATGCTTATTTAGCACAGTTTACAGACTTTGATATAAAGGCATCTAGTGAAGATTATGATGAAGCTATAGAGATAGCACAAGAATATTTAAAATCACATATAAAATTAGAACTGGAACTTGGGCATGAACTTCCAAATCCGGGAGAAGGAGTAAGATTTATGGAACATCGCGAAGCATTAAAAGCATATAGAAACAGAGATTTTGAAAAAGCTATGAGTCTTTGGGAAGAAGAAGTTAAACATAAAAATGATCAAGCCATGACAAACATAGGTTTGATGTACCTAAAAGGTGAGGGAGTAGAGAAAGATTTTATAAAAGCCAGAGAGTGGTTTGAAAAAGCTAGCGAATATGGAAACGACTCGGCAAATTATAATCTAGCACTTATGTATCAAACTAAACTCGGAGTTGAAGAAGATCAAGATGCAGCCGTTAATTACTTTAGACGTGCAGTTGAGAAAAATCATCAAGGTGCAAACTTCAGACTTGGACTTACTCTTTTAAAAGACAGAACGGATAATGAAAGAGTAAAAGAGGGTTTTGAGTGTATGTTAAATGCCGCAAAATCAGGTCATCCTATGGCACTTGCTCAGATGGGTGGTGTAGATAAAGAACCAAACATTTCATGTGAGCCTAACAATATGTTTCGCTCATACTCCAAAGAGAAACAACTTGAAGTAATCGAAGATGCAATAGATAGATACATAAGACCGATTCTTATTAAAGACGGCGGAGATATTACACTGCTAGATTATATAAATGAGCCTGAGATTGAGATTAGACTTGCTTATCAAGGTAATTGTGCGGGTTGTTCTATGGCATCTACGAGTACTTACGGAATTATTATGGATACGCTTAGTCAAGTAATAGATAAAAATATCAGGTTGTACGTAATATGATTAAAATAGCCTTTGCATCTAAAGACGGTATACATGTAAATGAACACTTTGGCTGGTGTGAAAAGTTTTATATATACGGTGTGGATGAAGAGAAGTCTGAACTTATAAAAGAGGTTGACTCATCACAAAAGTATGAGGCTGAAGTGGATAAGTTAGAGTATAAAATAGAGTGTATTGATAACAGTGATATTTTATATGTAACACGCATCGGTCCTAAAGCCGCAAACATGGTTAAATATGCAGGCACATACCCTATGAAGTCTGCTAGTGAAAATGAAAAAATAGAAGATGTTATTGCATCTATTCAAAAACTTATAAACTCTAATCCTCCTCTTTGGTTAAAAAGGATACTTCTAAAATGAGTGAAGCTATTAAGGTAAGTAAAGATTTATATTATATCGGTGTAAGTGATCCGGATATCAGAGTATTTGATATTATCATGAAAACGGCAAACGGCACTACATATAATTCTTACCTTCTTAAAACACCTGATGGTGTTATGATTTTTGATACTGTAAAAAAAGAGTTTCAAGATGATTTTTTCTCAAAACTAGAATCTTTATGTTCATACGATGAAATCAAATATATCATTATGCATCACCTAGAACCTGACCATAGCGGTGCTTTGGCAGAGCTTACAAAACGTGCTCCTGATGCCAAGATATTTATATCGCCTATGGCTCAACCAATGTTAAAGTCAATCGCTCAAAGTGATACTATGGAGTTTGAGACTGTTTGGACAAATAAAGAGTTAAAACTAGGTGGCAAGACATTGAAGTTTTTAAGTACTCCAAACCTTCACTGGCCTGAGACTATGAGCTCTTATTTGCTAGAAGATAAGATTTTATTCAGCGGTGACGTTTTTGGCTCACACTATTATGATGCAAGAGTTTTTGATGATTTGGTGGGTGATTTTGACTATGCGTTTAAGTACTACTATGATCATATTATGAGACCTTTTAAAAGTGATGTCGTAAAAGCGTTGAGCCTTTACAAAACTCTGGATATAGATACCATATGTAATCTTCACGGACCAATAATTAGAAATAATCCAAATAAATATATACAACTTTATAAAAAATGGAGCTCGACTGAAGATAGACTTCACGGTAAAAAAATCATCTCTATTTTTTACGTTACAAGTTATAAAAACACAAAAGATATGGCTCACAGCATCTATGACGGATTAGAAGCAGACGAAAACTTAATAGCAAATATATATGATTTGACCGCACTCGATGAGCAAAATATGTTAAGCATCTTAGAAGAGAGTACGGGAATACTCATAGGTGCACCAACCATCAACGGTGATGTTCCAAAACCTGTCTGGGATTTACTCTCATGCATGATGTTACTAGAGAAAAAAGGAAAATTCGGCGGATGCTTCGGATCTTACGGTTGGAGTGGAGAAGCAGTGGACATGATGAACTCAAGGCTTAAAGCACTTAAGTTTCGTGTACCTTTGAATCCCAAAAAAATAAAACTTATACCAACAAAAGAGGAGTTGTATGAATGTTATAACTTCGGTGTTGAGTTTGGCGAGATTGTAAATGGAAAAATGGTGGAGATGACATTATGACATATACGACAACAAAAGAGGTATTAGAAGCTAAGGTTGCAAATCTTTTAAGTTTTTTTGCAAAAGATGAATACAGTAAAAATAAGATAGCCCCTCATGTGGCAAAGGTATCTTTGGAGATGAACCATCTCTATCAGGATTTGGGTTTTAAAAGTCGCGTTGAGATGGGAAAATATATGAATGAACATTTTCCAAAACTTAGCCGTATGAAACCAAAAGAGACGCTGTGGAAAAAGTATCTTTATGATTTGATATTAGAGACTGCTCCTGCATGTGCCGAGTGCAGAGACCAAGATACATGTTTTGCATGTAGAGTATAAACTGCTTTTTACAAGCACCAAGGGTGCTGGGCTCACTGCCGAAGTGAACTTAACGTTAGCGTAGTTGGCGGAATTACTTCCGACAACGTAATAAATGAAGAGGTTCCCTTCATTTTATGAAATAAAATTAAGGAGTATATATGCAGGTATATTTAGATAATAATGCAACAACAAAAGTAGATGAAAAAGTTTTTGAAGAGATGAAGCCGTTTTTCTGTGAGGTCTATGGAAACCCTAACTCTTTACATAGTTTTGGTTCAAGCACGCATAAAAAAATGCTTGAGGCTTTAGACTATTTGTATGAAGGTATAAATGCTCACGACGATGATGATATTATCATCACGGCAAATGCAACTGAGGCTAATAACTGGGTAATAAAAAGTGTATGGCTCGATAAGATACTTGATGGTGAAAAAAACCATATAGTTACAAGTGAAGTTGAGCATCCAGCCATAACTGCCGCATGTAATTTTTTAGAGAAAAAAGGTGTAGAAGTAACTTATCTAAACGTAAATGAAGAGGGCATTTTAGATGCAAAAGCAGTAGAGAAGGCTATAAGAGAAGACACTGCTTTAGTATCTATTATGTGGGCGAATAATGAGACTGGAAA
>JAPHSI010000039.1 GCA_026193155.1 Sulfurimonadaceae bacterium
GCTTATCTCTTTATTTTGGATATTTACTATACCTGATGAGTTAAGACTTTTTGTATATGAACCCGAGATAGATACAATAGCACTTTTAACATCAGTAGCTGCTACTCTTTTTGCGTCATCTACTGCTTGTTTTATAGATTTTGAAGCTAGCTCAATGTTGGTAATTGTACCTCTTTTTAGACCTTGTGCCTTAGTGATTCCGGCACCTATGGCTGCACAAGAATTGTCATCATCAATTCGTGCAATAATTGCACATATTTTTGTGGATCCAATGTCTATGGCTAGTACAGTTCTTGCCAACTTACAGTCCTTCTATGAAAATCTCTGTTTTATACTTGCTTTGTAAATTGTTTATTAAACCTTCGTTAAACATCGAACTTTTTAATTTTGCAAGTGTATCGCTTTGTTGCGAGTTATTCAGCATTTTTTGTTCCAAAATGTTATAAAGAACAATCTTTCCATTACCTATATCGACAAATCCTCTTTTTTCTTGTTTAGTGAATAGCTTATTTAAAAAATCTTTTGCTTCATCTGGATGCAGAAGTGTTAATTCTAGTGCATCTGCTTGAGTAACAAATTTTGTAGTAGTACCTTTAAATGTAGCAACCGAGTTGTTAGCTAATTCTTGAAGTTTTACCCTTTTTTGTTCTTGAATAAATAGTGATTTTACTTCAGCTTTAGCGTCTTCAAAAGATTTTGGTGTAGATTTATTAACTTTTACAAGTTGTATAGTATAAAAAGTGCCATCTATCTCAACAGGTTTCATAAATGGTGCCGAAAGTGTTAGGTTAGATATTTTTTCGATAGTTTCAGCATCAAAAAGATTATTTGATTTGCTAACGGTAGCTTGAGTAGTTTTTACATCAGATGGCAATTTTGATTTTTTAAAGTCTATATATGTTCTTAAGGCATCTTTTTTAGTTGTTTTTGGAGCATGTTTAATATAGCTTATATCATAACTAACTTCAGTCATAAAGTTTTGTTTCATACCTTCCCAGTAAGGTTTTAAAATTTTATCTGAACTATCTACGTTAATCTGCTTGTCACTTAAAACTTTATAATCTATTTTATCGGCAATATTTAAAATAGTTGAGAGGATTTGATTTTCATTTTTGTTTGTTTGAACTTTTAGTAATGTTAAAACTTTTTGGATTAAAAGTTGTTTTTTTACATCTTTCTCATATTCTTTCATACCTAAATTATTTCTTGATAACATAGTTTTATAAACTTCTTTTGAGAATACACCGTCTTTAAAGAAAAAATCTTGAGATTTGATTTCACTTAGCAGTTCTGCATCGCTTACCCTTAAGTCGTAATCATTTGCTAGATTTAAAATTAATGATTGATCTATTAGTTGTTTAAGTGCTTGTTTTTGTAATCCAAAACTTTTTGCTTTTTCTTCATCAAAATTTCCCTGAAAAACTTTGTTGTATTGGTTATATAATCTTGAATATGCTTTTTGTAAATCACCCATACTTACTTCGATTTCTCCAACTTTTGCTACAGCTCCGGCTTTATCACCATAAGAGTATTGTCCCCAACCTACAAATCCGGCACCGACAAAAGCGATAGTAGATATCCAAATAGTAATAATAAGGTATTTTTTATGTCTTTGCATCCATGTAATCATCTGCGTATAAACCTTGTATATAATTTTTGTGTATTTTATGTAAATTAGGCTTTAAGCTTCATAAAGTATAGCCTTTTTTTGGTTTTATTCTAAAGAAGACTTCTTTAATTAAATATAATATATTATTTTTTTAAGTGTCGTATAACATGAAATAGTATAACCTTTTTTAATAGTTATACTATAAGGATATGACATGAATCGTATTGATAAATATGCCCATTTAGATATTGAGCTTCCAGAACTTCCAGAAGTATTGTTAAATACTATACAATCAGAAATATTAGAGATTATGTGTGTGGATAAAAACTGCGATAAATTTAAAAAAGTATGTCTTGAATATCCGGTACTAAATAAAGCTGTTTATGTTGTTTTTTCCAGTTATATAAAAAAAAGTGACCACAAGTATGAAAAGTTTATTTTTTTAGGAGAAAAAGGGGATGAACTTTGTGATTTAAGTGGCAGAGATTTTGAACTTTACGGATTGTTAAAATGTGTAAGTATTCCCCACACACAAGAGTATTGTGATTTTAAAAAATATTCATAAATATAATAAATAGTTCTAATAATATCTCTGTTTAAAGAGTAGTCGTTATAATTGCCAGATGAAAAATGAAGAATTGAAAAACAGAGATTTAGATGTCCTTTGGCATCCATGCTCTCAGATGAAAGATTATGAAAAGTTGCCTTTAACTCCTGTGAAAAGTGGGAAGGGAGTTTGGTTAGAAGATTTTGAAGGTAATAAGTTTATTGACGGCATCAGCTCGTGGTGGGTTAATATTTTTGGTCACTCAAACTCGTATATAAACCAAAAGATAAAAGATCAGTTAGATACCCTTGAACATGTTATTATCGCTGGTTTTACACATGAACCGATTATAAAACTTTCAGAGCGTTTAGTAAATATTTCTCCAAAAGGCTTAGATAAATGTTTCTATGCGGATAACGGTTCATCTGCTGTTGAAGTGGCACTTAAAATGAGTTTTCATGCACATAAAAATGATGGTAAAAATAAGCCGATATTTGTTTCTTTAACCAACTCTTACCACGGTGAGACTATAGGTGCTTTAAGTGTAGGTGATGTAGAACTATACAAAGATACTTATGAGCCTCTTCTCATCCAAAGTATTCAAACACCTACACCAAAAGATATGAGTAAAGATGCAGCTAAAGTTGCTGCAAATGAGTTTGAAAACTTATGCTTAGAAAAATCAGATGAGATAAGTGCAATTATACTTGAACCTCTTATTCAGGGGGCAGGATATATGCATATGTATCATCCACATTTTTTAGAACTTGTTCGTGATATATGTAATCGATATGATGTACATTTAATAGCTGATGAAGTTATGGTGGGTTTTGGAAGAACGGGTAAGCTTTTTGCTTGTGAGCATGCAGATATAACACCTGATTTTTTAGTTTTATCAAAAGGCATTACGGGTGGTTATTTGCCACTTTCAGTTGTGCTTACTTCAAATGATGTTTATGCAAAATTTTATTGTGATTATTTGGAATATAAAGCATTCCTGCACTCTCATTCTTACACAGGAAATGCATTAGCATGTGCTGCTGCAAACGCAACTTTGGATATTTTTGAAAATGATAATATCATAAAAGAGAATGAGAAAAAATCTGCATATATGTTTGAAAAGTTAAAAGAGTTTGAAAAACTATCTAATGTTTTAGAAATTCGTCAAACAGGTATGGTAAGTGTAGTTGAGTTAAAAGGTTATAGCCCTGAAGAAAGAATAGGACTCAGGGTACATCAATACTGCTTAGACAGAGGTGTTTTAATCCGTCCTCTTGGTCATGTAGTATACTTTATGCCACCGTATATCATCTCTTACGAAGAGATAGATAAGATGATGGATACTACGCTTGAAGCTATAAAAAGGCTATAGTTAAAATTTGTAAGTTAAATCTATCCAAGGAAGCAAAGGGAGACCTTTGCTGACACCGTCTTGATTATAGTTATCATCATATGTTATAGCAGATATATTATCATGATTTGTAATATTCATAATCTCAAAAGACCATTCAAATGATGAGTTTTTTTCTAGTTTTTGTTCTTGTGCAATTTTAATATTTAATGAAAAATATGTCGGCAGTCTTGAACTAAAAGGTTCTTCATATATAGGTCTTACTCTTCCTGCATCTAAATATGTACCTATAACTTTTGTGTAAGGTTTTCCACTATGATAATTAAGTCTAGTTGAAAGTGCCCAAGAATCACCAATTTTCATACCTCCTATAAGTTGCAGAGTATGTGGAATCTCTCCGTAAAATCTGTACAATTTTTCATTTAGGGTATTTGTTTCTCTTTTAGACCTTAAATAAGTATATGCCAAAAATGCAAAATACTTATCACTTTTATATTTTAGATTTGCATCTAAACCATAAGCGTATCCATCACCATTGTTTAAGTAAATAGAAGCATTGTCATCTATTAATAAATCTTTATAGTTTTTGTAAAAAATATCTATTGAAGAATTTAGATTTTTAAATGAATTATTATCGTAGTGGATTAGGTAATGTTCAGCTCTTTCATAGTCTGAATTAGGATTACCTATACCTTCTACAGTTTTATAGCCTTGTGGCATCTGGGTATATGTCCCTGTTGCAAAAGATAAATTATTTGTATCGTTAAGTTTATAAAGGACTGATACTCTAGGGTCTATATATGAGCCCATATCATTATATGTAGTTTTAGAAGCTCTAAGCCCGTATTTTAATACTAAATTATCGCTAATAGAGTAAATATCTTCTAAAAATAAAACTGTATATGTTGCATCTATATCTAGGTTTTTATTATATTTTGTAGCTGTAGTAAAATCAAAATCCGGATTTTCTTGTGTATTCACTTTGGAAATATTAAAATCAAGTGGTAAAAAGAATCTTCTTGCTTCAAAGCCAACGACTAGTTTATGGTTACTTAATTCATAAGAGCTTTGATGAAAAACCCCATATTCATCCTCTGTTAGATTAACAAAATAGCCATCATAAAATTTTGTACGATATTTATCATGTTTATAATAAAATAAAGAGTTTGTTTCATAATTATTATAATAACCTTGATGACGAAGGCCTAAAGTTGTGAATCCAAACTCTGCTTTTAATTGACCTACGGCTTCAGGGTCTTTTTCTTTATTTCTTTGTGAATAAATATCTAACGCGTCATGAGCACTAATAAGTTCTAGTGAGAAAAGATTGTTTTCATCATGTTGGTATTTCATAAAAAAGGTAATGTCGTAATAATTTGGAAATTCTGTATAAGTAGTATTTGTATCTTCATCTAAAGTACCTGTCGATTTTCCAACAGCAGCCAGAGCCAAGTCAAAGTAACTTCTTCTAGCACCCAAATAAAAACTTACATTTTTGTTTAAAGGGACATTTACACCCGCAGATGCATCGTAAATACCAACATGTCCATAACCGTGATAAATATCATCAGGATATTTTGGAGTTACATTTATTACCCCACCCATTGCATTTCCGTAAGTCGCATCAAATCCTGCCATATATGCATCTATCTGATCTATAGAATCTGGGGATAAAACAGAATGAAGACCACCCATATGAAACAGATAACCTATAGGCAGGTGGTTTATCATAGTAAGAGATTCTTCAGGTTTTGAACCGTATATAAATATTTCTCCGCTTGCATCTGAAGTAGATGTGACACCGCTTAAACTCTGAACTGCTTTTATTGGATCGCCTTGGACACCTGGTATAAACATAGCTTCATCAGTGCTAAGTCTTTTTTGTGCGGGCATCGAGTTTACATGTTCGCTTGATTCAAAATATTCTACTTCACCAAATGCATCTGTAAAAACTTCTTTATCAGAACTTTCTTGTGCATCAGCATTTATTTCAATAACACCTAAATCCGCAGCAATTATATTTGATATAAGTAAGAATAGCAGTAGTGTTATACGAAACATTTTATTCCTTATTTTTTGTTAGGACAGAAATATTGCCAATCCCTTCATTAGAAAAAATATCTAAAACATCAACAAAGCATCTATGTGGTGACTCTTTATCTGCACCAACTTGAAAAATAGAGTTTTTATTTTCATTATGAATAGAGTTTAACCTCTCTTTTAATTCTAGCTTATTTACACCTTTTTTGTCTATAAAATATTCACAATTTTGTGTAATATTAATTATATGTGTTAAGTTTTTTTTGTAGACTACTTTTTTAGAACTTGATACAGGTATATTCAAGTCTATCATTTTTAGTTGTAAAAATGTAGTAGTTGTTATGAAAAATATCAGTAATATTAGAAGTAAATCTATGAGATTAACAGGTGCAATATCAAGATTTACAGAGGGTCTTTTTGAATTTCTACGCATCTTTAACTAACTTGTAAAGTTTCTCTTCAAATTTTGAAACATTTTTCATACTGATATACTCAAACGTTTTGTATAAAATCATGGAACCAACGGCAACTATAAGTCCAGCCATTGTATCAACAATAACTTCTTTTATACCACCGGCTATGATAGATGGATCACTAAGACTAATATCAGCTACACCTTCAAATACATGCCATACACCTATAAATGTACCTATAAGTCCAAGCATAGGACTAAGAACCGCTATTACACCTATGATAGATACGTATCTCATCATATACTGCTCATAAAGGTCAAGTTTTACGCTTATATATGAGTTTAAAAAGGAGTTAGAATCACGAGGGTAGTCTTTAATATCCTGAAGTGTTTTTTTCACCATACCTTCATCTATATTTTCCAAGCTATTTAGGCTTTGTAGCTCATCAAGTTGCTTATTATGTTTAAAATATATTATATAGTGATATATTTTCTCAAATGACATAAGAAGCACGGCAGAGAAAGCTATAATCAGAGTTCTTACAATCCAGTCGTGTTCATTCCATATTTCTAGTATACTCATCTATTTTTCCTATTTAAGTTTAAAAGTAATTGTAATAAATATTTTTATCGGAGGTTCCAATTCTTTTGGAGGCTTTTCAAAAGTCAGGCCTCTAAACATCTTTTTTACTGCTTTATTAAGCGTATTGTATCTTGATGGTTCAATTATTTCAAGTGCATCTGTAGTCCCGTCGTAATTAACAAAAAAACTTACTTTTACATCACCTTGATGTTTAAAGCGTCTTGCCTTTCTTGGATATTTTTTATGTTGTTCTATAACTGAGCGAATCTTTGAATAATAGATTTGTTTTATATCGGCAGTATTATCAATTACAGGTTCACTGACTTTTTCTTCAACCTGTGGTAACAATTCTTCTTTTTTAAATACTTCTTTAACTGGTTTTGGTTCTATCTTTTTTATAGGTTCCGGTTCAGGTATTGGTCTGGGCTCTTCTTTAATAATAGGCTTAGGTTTAGGTTTTGGTTTAGGCTTTTTTTTAGGTTTAGGTTTTATTTTTGGCTTAGGCTTCTTGATAGGTTTAGGCTTAATTTTTTTAGGTTTGGGTTGATTTACTAAAGTTATTTTTACGGAGTTACTTGTTAATTTTGTTTTTTCTTTATTTGTTTTTTGGGACAGTTTGAATGGTGTTATTATCAAAACGGAGATAATAATAAGATATATAACCAATCTAATCAAAACGGTAATCTTTACTAGCCTCGTCTAACATTAAAAGCCTGCAGCTTTTTTCTAATATAGCTAGTTTTTTAGCCATCTCATGAATATCTCTATTGTACGAATAAACACCGTAACCGCGAATAACCATAATATTTGTTTTGTTTTTTTGAAAGTAGTGGGTAATGGTACTTTGTGCTCTGTCATACCAGTCATCAAAGTTACCTGGATTAACAATCTCAATAGAACCTATATCTCTATGACCAAAATAGTCTTTAGGTGTTATAACATTATGTTCTAATGAATATGCAGTTGTAAAAGGCGGCATTGAAAATGATATAAACTTGGCATCCGATATTTGAGAGTAGATGCTGTGATGAATGGTAGCATCTATACTGGCTTGGTTCCATCGATAATCTCTCTTAAAATAAAGCTCTATTAAAGAAGAGTCATTTATTGCATCAAAAACAGCCTCTTTAGTATTTATAATAAAACGGTTGGACTCAACCTTAGCAGATAAAGAACCGTGATAAATTCCAAAAAAGTCTTTTCTAAACATGGATAGTGCTAAAGTTGATAAAGTGTCTTTTATATGTTTTCTATTCATGTTTAAACCTTTTTGTTATTTATTTGAACCAGCTCTTCATCTTATCTATTGCAGAGTCTAGTACACCCTCATGTGGTTTAGATTCTATTCCAAAAGACTCTTGAAGTTCTGCAATAAGCTCTTTTTGTTTTGAATCTAAACTTTTTGGGTATGTAATGTTAATCTGTGCAATTAAATTACCTTTTCCATGACCATGTACATCGTCAACACCTTCCCCACGGAAAGTAAACTGCTGCTTATCTCTTGTCCCAATTTCAAGTTTAAGTTCTAACTCTCCTGTAAGTGACGGAATAATGATAGTGTCACCCGTAATTGCTTGAGTGAAGAATACAGGAATCTCTATATATATATCATCCCCGTTTCTAACAAAGTGTTTATCAGGTTTGACTTCAAATGTAACATATAAATCACCACGGTTTCCACGTTTACCAATATTACCTTTACCTGA
>JAPHSI010000035.1 GCA_026193155.1 Sulfurimonadaceae bacterium
ACTTTATCTCATTAATTTTTAATACAAATTCAACTTCCGCTTTTGAAATATGTAATTCTTTTGATATAGTCTCAATATCAACACCTTGCTTATAAAGTGAAATTACTTTTACATCATCATTTGCATGAATTGAACCCGGGATTGATATTTGTTTTACACCACTCTCAAGATTCGACACGCGGGTATCTACTTGAGCTTCAATCATCTCTACACTATCTTGCATCTGTTTAAGTGCCTGAGATAAAGGATGAACTAAATCATACACACTTCGCTCTATCTCTTGATAAATCTCTTCATCACTCATATGCTTTGAGTTTATTTTGGTTTTTACTTCTATCTCTTTAGTATTTTTTTTCAAATAAAAAATTTCTCTGTTTAACTCTTCTACAACAGATGCAATGGAGTGAATATTTCGGTTATATGTAGCATCTTTAGCATAAACATAATATAGTAAATAAAGGATTATTCCTGCCATGACTACTATGATGTATTCTAATTGGAAATACTGCATAATATCCGATGGCATTAAGAGTCCTTCTTCTGTTTTGCTTCACGAATAAGTACACGCTCACGAGCAGCCAGATATGAGCTCCACTCTTTTGCATCTCGCTCATGTATTTGAACAATTTCTGCTAAAGATCTATCTACTGCTTTAAAATATACGGCAACATCTCTCTTTGGATGTACTGGCATAGTTATACGTCCGTAATATTGTGCATCTATTTCCAGGTTTGCATCTTTTATATGAAAATGCTCATGTCCTATGGAATCTATATCTGCACTCACATCAAGATCAACCCTTTTTGGTTTATCACCTTTTATAGTCATTTCAAGCTTATCTATTTTTCTATGCAACTCAACCATAAGGTTTAAAAGTACATCATCCGTATCACGAGTCTCACCTCTTGCCTTAGCCAGTTTTAGCCATTGGCTTATCGGATCTTCATCACTGTCACTAAGTTGCTGAAACTCCCGTGCATACTCTTCATTTTTTTCATCTGATAATTTTGAAAACTCTAAACTAATCGGAGCGGGAATTAAACGAACACTCATACTGCCAACCTATCCATTACAATTAAGATAAAAAAGAAAATTCCAAGATAACCGTTTACAGTAAAAAATGCTCTATCTATCTTGGTAAAATCACGCCTAACTAAATGATGCTCATATCCAAGCATAAAAGCACTAAGAACTACTGCCGTCCATGCAAAAACACCAAGTGAAGCTACCCATACAAACATTGCCCAAAAAACAACACTTAAACCGTGAAAAATTGAAGATATAAAAAGTGTAGCCTCAGCACCGTATTTTGAAGGAATTGAGTGTAAATTATTCTCTATATCAAACTCGATATCTTGAAGTGAGTACAATAAATCAAACCCAGCAACCCAAAAAATAACTCCAAGTGAGAGTAAAACAGACCAAGGCGTTATCTCTGCACTAACGGCTATTACACCGGCTATTGGAGCTAAACCCAATGATATTCCTAAAATAACATGGGCTAAAGATGAAAAACGTTTAAAATATGAATAACTACCAAGTACAAATAATATAGGAAAACTAAGCCAAAATGCTAAAGAGTTTATCATGTATGCTACGGCTACAAAAACAAAAGCATTTACAGCTATGAATATTAAGATGCTACTTGCATCTATACGTCCATCCACACTTGGACGACTTTCAGTTCTAGGATTTTGTCCATCTATGTCACGGTCTGCATAACGATTTAATCCCATAGCAAAATTTCTTGCACTTACAGCTGCTAAAACTCCAAATATAAGAAGTGTAAATCCAAACCATCCATCTGCTGCCACTACCATCGCTATAAAAATAAACGGAAGTGAAAAAATGGAGTGCTCAAACATAACAAGTTCATTAAAATCTTTTATTTTATCTATGTACTTTTGCAAAAAAATCCCTATAAATTATTATTTTAGATATTTTATCCAAAGATTGATTAAACTTTAAAACTAATACTTTAATTTTTCTAATAAATCTTGTAGATTTTTTAATTTAATATGTTTTCTTGAGAGTTCTATTACACCCTCATTTTTAAGTTTTTGAAGATTTCTGTTTACAACTTTTCTAACACTTCCTACTAAAGATGCAAGCTCTTCATGAGAGAGATTATCTATTAAATTCAACCTGCTTATATCCTTACTTTTATCTACATTTCTAGCTATTAACCTGAGTAAACGATTGTATACATCATATAGTGATAAATCTACCGACAGGTCTTCAATACTACGCATCTGTTTTGCTAAATATGGGAAAAAGAAACTTTTAAATGAGGCATCGTTATTAATTAACTCTCTAACATGTTCTATAGGGACTTCAACAACTTCACTATCTTCTATAACGGTAGATATATAATCATGTTCCTCACCATCAAGTAAAGTAACTGTATCATACATATCTCCTCGCGTTAATATTTTTATGGTTTGTTCTTTAGCATTTTGGGGATTTATCTGAGATATTTTTATTTTTCCGCTCATTATAAAATAAAAATACTCCATTGTGTCATTACTGTCAAAAGCCATTGAACCCTGTTTATATGTAATGATTTTTTTATTGGAAACTAAACTAGGTAATTGCAGGATAGGCTCATTTTCACTAACGATATCATGGATTATATTTTTATTTGACATAAACTATCCCTCTAGTATTATGAAAAATTTTATCATCTTGTTGTTTATAAATGTTTTAAGTTTTTTTATAAAGAATTAAAATATTGTTAGAAGAGTATATAAGACAGAAGAAAACTTCTGCCATTTTAAATTTGTAGTTATTTTATTTTTTCTAAAACACTATCTACTGAGAATCCGAACTTCTCAAATAATTTTTCTGCAGGAGCAGAAGCACCAAAGCTGTTCATACATACAACTTCATCTGCAAATCTGTACCACTCCATACCACGTGCAGCTTCTATAGCTACTTTTTTAGTATCTGGATTAATTATAGAATCAATATATG
>JAPHSI010000024.1 GCA_026193155.1 Sulfurimonadaceae bacterium
AATTTTTTTAGAAAAAACTCTCCAAAAAGAAACTAGTTGGCTTCAGCCAACTTAGCTTCTTCAGCTATTTTAGCTATAGCATCTGGATTATCCATTATCTCTTGAGTAATTTTATATGAACAGAATTTTGGTCCACACATTGAACAAAATTCCGCTTCTTTAAATACATCTTGAGGTAATGTCTCATCATGATACTCACGTGCACGTTCACTATCAAGAGCTAGTTCAAACTGCTTTTCCCAGTCAAATGAATAACGTGCGTCACTCATCTCATCATCTATATCTCTTGCACCCTTGCGACCACGAGCAATATCTGCAGCATGTGCAGCTATTTTATATGCGATAATACCTTCACGAACATCATCTGCATTTGGAAGACCAAGGTGTTCTTTTGGCGTAACATAACACAACATACTTGCACCGTGCCATCCACCCACAGCTGCACCGATTGCTGATGATATATGGTCATATCCAGCAGCAATATCAGTAACTAACGGTCCTAGGATATAAAAAGGAGCTTCATGACAATATTCACGTTGAATTTTCATATTACGTTCAATCTGATTTAAAGGTACATGCCCTGGACCTTCAATCATTACCTGAACATTCTTCTCCCAAGCACGAAGTGTTAAATCACCTAAAACTTTAAGCTCACCTAACTGTGCATCATCACTTGCATCTGCCAGACAGCCGGGGCGAAGAGAATCACCAAGACTTAAACTCACATCATATTTTGCACAAATATCCAAAATATCGTCAAATGCAGTATAAAAAGGATTTTCTCTATGATAGTGCATCATCCAAGCTGCCATTAATGAACCACCGCGAGAAACAATACCCATCTTACGTTTTGCAACTTTTGGCATAGTTTCAAGTAAAAAACCTGCATGTATCGTAAAGTAAGACACACCTTGTTTTGCTTGACGCTCCAATACTTCTAACATTACATCTATACTTAAATCTTCTATCTTATTACCAACATCATGTAAAATCTGATAAATAGGAACCGTACCTATTGGTATTTTAGAGTTTTCAATTACCGCACTGCGAATCTCGTCTAAATCTCCACCTGTTGATAAATCCATAGCTGTATCAGCTTTATAGTGTTGTGACACTTGAACCTTCTCAATCTCACCTTGAACATCACTTGCTATTGCAGATGAGCCTATATTTGCATTAATTTTACACTTTGATGCAAGACCGATAGCCATTGGTTCTAAATTTGTATGATTAACATTTGCAGGTATAATTAAACGCCCTCTTGCAATCTCACTTCTAACAAGTTCAGGCTCTAAATCTTCAATTTTAGCAACATATTCCATCTCTTGTGTAATGATGCCTTTTTTTGCGTAATACATCTGTGTACGAACAGAATCATTTTCACGCTCTTTTACCCATGAAGTTCTCATAAGGACTCCCTCATATATTTATAGTTATTGGAAATATAATCAAATAAAGTTAATCTAAGATAAAGTCTCTTAGTTTGTTGAAGAATTAGGTATATCTATAAGTATTTCATAACTTATAGATACACATAGATGAAATTATATGGTTTTTCTAAATTCCGGATATGACTCAACACCACATTCCACAAGATCCATACCTTGAAGCTGTTCATCTGCATCTGCAGTAAACGCTATAAGTTTATTTATAAGATACACTACTATTAGTGATATTGGAAATACAATAGCTCCAACGACTAGCACACCTTTTAACTGTGCCATAAACGATACATCACTTACAAAAACACCAACTGCAAGTGTCCCCCAGATACCATTAACCAAGTGAACAGAAAGAGCACCGACCGGGTCATCCAATTTAAATTTATCAAATAAAGGAATTGCTAATATAACTAAAGCTCCACCGATTGAACCAATTAAAATAGGTGTATAAGAATCATATAAATCAGGCCCTGCAGTTACGGCTACAAGTCCACCTAATGCACCGTTTAAAATCATAGTGATATCAAATAATTTATATCTTGCATACATTACCAAAGTAGCTATTATCGCTCCTGCAAGTCCGGCTGTATTTGTATTCATAATAGTTTTAGCAACGGCATTTGCATTTTCAACAGATGATATAGAACCTACACTTCCACCGTTAAATCCGAACCAACCTATCCATAATAAAAATGCACCTAAAAATACAAGTGGAATATTTGAAGCCGGGATAACCTTTACAGAACCGTCTTTGCCGTATCTTCCTTTTCTTGAACCCATAATTATTAATGTAGCTAAAAGTGCCCAACCACCTGTTGAGTGAATAACTGTTGAGCCAGCCAAATCATACATCTCTATATCAAGTAATGTACCAGCTAACATATCAGCGCCCCAAGATATATTTACTATAAAAGGGTAAATTAGACCACCCATTATGACTGCGAAAATAGCTACGGGAATAATACGAACACGTTCACTAACCCCACCACTCATAATATTTATAGTTTTACCTACAAAAGCCATTTGAAATAAAAATGCAGCCCATTTACTCATAGAATCATTTTCCCATGATCCAAAAGCCAAATCGTAACCGATAAGTAGAAAAGCTAGAGAAGCTATAGCGTAGATTAATGTGTTTATTGTTAGGACTGCCGTAACATTTTTTGCACGGACTAGTCCAGCCTCAAGCATCGCAAAGCCTGGTACCATAAGTATAATAAGTGTCATAGAAAACAGCGAAAAAAATGTATCTATGATATATTTGAAGTCAGATTCAAGCATATAAATTCCTTTTTTGTATAAAAACAAGGCATTCTATCAAAAAAAAATTTATAAAATATTTTCAAACTGATTAAATTTTAATCAAAAATTAACATCAAAGGAACGGAGAATATAATCATATTGTTAAAAAAAGGGGTTTCTATATAAGAGAAACCCCGTAAATCATGAGTCTATTAGACTATATAGCTTCTATATCAGTCTCTCCTGTACGTATACGGATAATTTTATCTACATCACTAACAA
>JAPHSI010000222.1 GCA_026193155.1 Sulfurimonadaceae bacterium
CTTTATTAAAACTAAAACACATTTTTGCTATAATCCCAAAATTATTTTTTAATATATAGGGATTTTTATATGCAAAAAGCAAATATAAATGGAAAAGTTTGGAGATTTGGTAAAGATATTGATACAGATTTAATTATAGCTGCACGTTACCTAAATACTTCAGAACCTACTGAATTAGCAAAACACGTTATGGAAGATGCAGATCCGGAGTTTGTTAAAAAAATGAGCGAAGGTGATGTTATTGTTGCAGGAGAAAACTTTGGATGCGGAAGTAGTCGTGAACATGCTCCAATAGCATTAAAAGCTGCTGGTGTTGCTGCAGTAATCGCTCCAACATTTGCAAGGATATTTTATCGCAATGCTTTCAATATGGGATTACCTATTTTTGAATTAAATGAGAGTGCTGAAATAAATGAAGGTGATGAAATAAGTGTTGATATGAATGCTGGAACGGTTACAAACAATACAACTAATAAAACTTATAACTTTACTCCGATTCCGGAATTTATGCAAGAACTAATAGACGCTGGTGGATTAATGAATTTTGCGAAAAATGAGATAGAGGAAACAAAATAATGAAAACATACAAAATTGCACTTATAAAAGGTGATGGAATAGGCCCAGAAATTATAGATGAAGCTACAAAGGTTTTAGACTCGGTTGCTTCTTGCTTTGATTTTGATTTTAAATATGAAGAAGTTTTAATGGGTGGATGTGCATATGATGAAACCGGTGATCCACTACCTCAAGAAACAATTACAGCAGCATTGAGCAGTGATGCAGTTTTGTTTGGTGCAATCGGTGGTGAAAAATGGGACAGCCTTCCTCGAGAAAAAAGACCTGAAAGTGGACTCCTAAGATTTCGCAAGGAACTGGGAGTATATGCAAACTTGCGTCCTGCAGTTGTTTATGATGAGCTTATTAACGCTTCTTCTCTTAAACCTGATGTTATAGCTGGAGTTGACTTAATGGTTGTACGTGAGTTAATCGGTGGTATTTATTTTGGTGAACCTAAAGGTCGCGATGAAAATAAAGGCTGGAATACTATGGTTTATACTAAAGATGAAATTGTTCGTATAGCTCATACTGCTTTTAATATAGCCATGGAGAGAAGTAAAAGGGTTTGTTCTGTAGATAAAGCAAATGTTCTTGATGTTTCTCAATTATGGCGTGAAACTGTTGAGGAGGTGGCAAAAGAGTACCCTGATGTAGAACTGTCTCATATGTATGTAGACAATGCTGCGATGCAGTTAATTCGTGACCCTAAACAGTTTGACGTAATGTTGACAGGGAATATCTTTGGTGATATTTTAAGCGATGAAGCTTCGATGCTTTCTGGTTCTATCGGTCTTTTACCATCAGCTTCGGTTGGTTCTAAAATAGGTGTATATGAGCCTATCCACGGTTCAGCACCGGATATTGCAGGACAAGGTATAGCGAATCCTATAGCTACTATATCTTCTGCATCTATGATGTTGAGATATGCTCTTGGTGAAGTTGAAGCTGCAAACAGAATTGATGCCGCTATAAAAAAAGCTTTAAAAGAGGGATATCGTACTCAGGACTTAGCACAACATGATGCTAAAGAAGTGTGTTCAACAAGCGAAATGGGTTCAATTATCGCTAACTATACGGCTAAGTAAAAATGCAAACACTCACATTAGCAAATATATACGAACTTCAAGGACTTAAAGAAGAAGCCCTTGAAATTTATAAAGATGTTTTAAAAAACAATCCTGCTAACAGTGAGGCAAAAATAGCTATTAGAAGACTATCTGGAATTAGGAAAAAATTTTTGAATGTAAATTCTCAGATGAAAGAATTTTTTGTGAAAATGGATGGTGATATAGAAATAAATGAATTTGAAAGGTGGCTCTTAAAATCATGGAATTAGAAGATGCAATATTATCTACTTTAAAAGAGATAGAGGATAAGGGTAAATCTAAATTACTTCAACCAAAGAAAAAACCTTTTGAAGTAAAAGAGAAAAAAGAAGTATCAAGAGCTGAAAATATTTACGATAATAAAGTGGATGTTGAAGATTCAGCTATGGATGAGAGAGCATATCTTATGTCAATGCGTGAGCGTTTATTAGTTCTTTTTGAAGGATTTCAAGCACCAAATAATACAAATATAGAAGCAAAAATAGATTTAACACTGAATTATTTAGAATATGTCTTAGCATCTATAGATACAAGATTAGAAACACTAAGATAGGTTGGAATAAATAAATGGCACAATATAGGATTTTAATAGATGCTAATGATGAAAAAGGTTTAGTATATAAAGTATCTACAATATTTTTTGAAAAAAAATTAAATATATTAACAAATAATGAATTTGTGGATAAAGTAAACGGTAAGTTCTTTATGCGTAGTGTTGTTGAAGGTGATGTTGAAGCTTCAGAATTAAAAATTCTTATTGAAAAAGCAATGCCTAACGGAACTAATGTAAATGTAATTGAGCCGGCTAAGAAAAATATAGTCATAATGGCTACAAAAGAGATGCATGCACTTGGTGATATACTTATACGTCATGAAGAAGGTGAGTTGGAAGCAAATATTTTAGGTGTGATCTCCAACTATGATGAACTTAAATCACTTGTAAGCAAATTCAATATACCTTATTTCACTATTTCTCATGAAGGTCTTGATAGAGCAGAACATGAAGAGAAAATTCTTCAAAAGCTATCTGAATTTAAAGATATTGATTATATCGTTTTGGCAAAGTATATGCGTATTTTAACACCAAGATTTGTGGAATCTTATGAAGATAAGATAATTAATATTCATCATTCATTCTTACCTGCATTTATTGGAGCAAATCCATATAAACAAGCCTATGATAGAGGTGTTAAAATTATTGGTGCTACAGCGCATTTTGTTAATAACAATCTTGATGAAGGACCAATTATTTCTCAGGAAGTTATTCATGTAGACCATGCGTACTCTTGGAAGGATATGCAAAGAAGTGGTAGAAATGTAGAAAAAATAGTATTATCCCATGCATTAAAATTGGCACTTGAAGATAGAATATTTGTATATGCTAATAAGTCGGTTATCTTTTAAGTATGACGAAATTTAATTTAGTACTAGTAAACCCTCAAATTCCAAATAATACGGGTGCAATAGGAAGACTTTGCGTAAATGCAGGGGCTTCTTTGCATCTAATAAAGCCTATAGCATTTGATATAGATGAAAAAGCTGTACGTCGCGCCGGACTTGATTACTGGCATAAGCTTGATTTACATGTATGGGAAAGTATTGATGATTTTTTTGAAAAAAATAAAATATCAAATAATGCTTATTTTGCTACTACTAAGACAGATAAACCATACTTTGAAGCAGATTTTAAAGAAGGTGATTTTATATTCTTTGGAAGTGAAACAGCAGGTATACCGGAAGATATTTTAAATAAATATAAATCTCAAAATATTACAATACCTATGACGAAAGAGGGTCGTAGCTTGAATCTTGCAATAAGTACAGGTATAGTTTTATATGATGCTATACGTCAAAATTTTAATAGCTTTGAAGGATAATAATGGGTACATTTATTGATATAGTTATGATTACTCTTTTTGTATTGTTTATGGTACTTATACAAAGAGGTTATCATCAAAAAAAATCACAAGAGCGTGAAGAGTTAAGAAAAAAAGAAGAAAAAGAATAAAACTCTTAAAAAATTTTCTCAGCTAAATCTTCAACTATGCTCTCAAACTTTTGAAATAAACTTTCGGCATTTTTTATAAAAATTGACATTTTTTATCCTTTTTTTTCTTAACTGTACTAAAAAATGCAATAAAAATTAAAAAATATTGCAAAATGACATATTTTTCTTTACTTTATTTCATTTTTAGATTATAATTTGCACTAATAGACATAGTAAGTTCTACTATTTTCAAAAGGACTTACATCATTAAAGGAGAAATAGGATGAATAGTTTTAGCAATATTGTTGAAGAGATTAAGAGTATTATTTCCACAAACTTTGGTGGGAAAAAAGTTTTTGATAAAGATGTTGCAGATACATTAGGTATTGCGCAGATGAATTTTGCAACAATGAAAAAAAGAAATAAGATTCCTTATGTAGAGCTATTAGATTTTTGTGCTAGAAGATCTATCTCTATAAACTGGATGCTTTATGGACAATCACCTGAGAGTTTGGTTGAATCAACAAATAGACTATACATGGTGAAGTTTTTAGGTGATGTTAATGTCAGTGCCGGTGGTGGTTCCGAAGCAGAAGAGGGTAAAGTAAATGAGATTCAGATACCTGAAGAGTTTGTAATGATGCTAGGTGGTCAAAATGAGCTTAAAAACATAGAAGCTGTAAATGTTTCCGGTGATTCTATGGAACCTACATTTAGCTACAATGACATAGTTTTTGTTAATAGGGCTAAGACAAATGTAGACCGAGGTGGTGTATTTACAATAAGGACTGAAGGCGGTTTGTTTATTAAGAGAATTCAAAAACGTCTAGATGGAAAATTTGATATAATATCTGATAATGATATTTACACTACTCAGATTTTAGAACCAAATGAACTAGAAGTAATTGGTAGGGTTGTAAGTAGATTTGGTGAAGTTGATTAAGGTGGTATATGTGAAATATTTTGTTTTATTGTTTGTATCTATATTTTTTATAGCTTGTAGTACTACATCTACTGTAGTTAAAATAAGTAAATCTTCTGCTTCTGAGAACAAAGAGTATATGTCAGATGATATTTCTGATTTAAGTACTTTTTCGCAAACTTCTTCGGCATATTTAGAAAAACAAAATATTAAAGGTATTGAAGTTGACATAGATACTTATGAAAAAAACTATTTTAAAATCTGGAATGAGATACCACTTGATACAAAAGAACTTTCTATGTGGCCTTTTTCATCTTATAAGTATGGTGAAATGTATGGTGAAAATTTACAATTAGTTGAAGAAGAAATATTTAAAAAACTTGAGGATATGTCAAATTTTGAAAAATATAAAACAGTTAATAAAAATGCTATCACTTTAGACCATCTTAATATTAGAGCATTTCCAACATTAAAACCAATGTTTAAAGACCCAAAAATCGCAGGTGAAGGCTTTCCGTTCGATTACTTGCAAAATTCTACTATAAGCGCAAATAAACCGATTTTAATATCTCATTATTCAAAAGATAAAAGATGGGCTTTTATTTTTACAAGTTTTACTAGTGGTTGGGTTGAATCAAAAGATATAATAGTCCTAGATAAACAATACACAGATATATGGCAAAAAGCAAAGCAAATTTTTATTATAAAAGATAATGTAGCGTTATATGATGAGAATAAAAACTTTTTATTTAAATCTAGAGTTGGAATGATAATGCCATTAATTGAAGAGGATAATTTCAGCTATACGGTTTTAAGTGTGTCTGTATATAAAAATGATGAGCCAAATTATCATAAAACAAAAATACCAAAAAGTATTTCATCTAAAGGACTTTTAACTTTTAACAATAAAAATATTCAAGATATTTTTGATGAAGTGTCTAAAAGTAAATATGGCTGGGGTGGTATGTATGGACAAAGAGATTGCTCATCCACTGTAAGGGATATATATACACCTTTTGGAATTTGGTTGCCTAGAAATTCATCTCAGCAATCAAAAATCGGAAAAGTTATTTCATTTGAAAATCTAGATGATAAGCAAAAAAGAAAATTAATCAAAAAAGAAGCAGTACCTTTTAAGACACTATTTTATAAAAAAGGGCATATCCTAATATATGTTGGAATTATTAATGATGAGATTATTGCATTTCATAATGTATGGGGAGTTAAGACCAAAGATAAAAATAATAAAGAGGGAAGAATTGTCGTTGGAAAAAGTGTTTACAGCTCCCTTAGCCTAGGAAGCAATTTAAAAAATTACGATAAAGATGCAGAGATTTTGAAAAACTTAGTAAGTATGAATATACTTAGCAATTAAGCTTTTATATCTAATAACGTTCCAAACATTTTATCTTGAGTTTTAATAGCTGTTGTATTTACGGCTACCCCATCTTGAGCAATCATTTGCTCCGGAATTTCTTTTGCTAAATCAGTTTGACTTCTTTTGTAGCCGGTGTCAGTAGATTCACTTAGATTTGCTTTTATAGAGTTGTCTTGATTTATAATATTAGTATTATTTGGTATAAATCCATCTGTGTTTACATTTGCCACATTATTAGCACTATTGTTTAACATAGTTTGATGCGCCAAAACAGACGATGTATTATTTGAAATATTCATAATATACTCCTTGTTACACTAGATTATATAATCTGCTGAATAAAAAACAGATTATATAAAGGAGTTAATTATTAGTGAAGATCGGCGTTTAACTTGATCTCTCTAGTAGAACGAGAAGCTGTTATCTCACCAGTCATAGAATTTTGTCTATAGTGAATTCCATATAAACCTGCTAATTGTTTACCTTTAAAGATTTCACCTTCCATTTTCATATTGGTATTTACTTCCATAATTTTTTTCAACTCTTTTGGTTGAATACCTATCTTTGTACCTTCTAATATAGAGACACCTGCATCTATGATACACCCATCACCTAAAGGGATTCCACATACAGAATTGGCACCTAAAAGACAGTTTTTGCCTATAGAGATTGGATTTCCATCTGTACCGCTTAATACACCTAAAATCGAAGCTCCACCACCAACATCACTACCGTCACCGACAATAGCAGATGAACTAATACGACCTTCAACCATACTTACACCTGTAGTTCCTGCATTGAAATTAATATATGAAGCACCAGGCATTACAGTTGTTCCTGCTGCTAGTTGAGCACCAAAACGTACTTTTGAAGTATCTAATATACGAGTATTATCTGCTGGGATTATGTGTTGTAAGAATCTAGGGAACTTATCGACAAAGTCTATATGTGGATATTCATTTGCAAGTTTTAATTCAATCTCAAACTCTCTTAAGTAGTCAAGTTCTATTGGTTGTCCATTGCTCCATGCAACATTTGGAAGTGCTCCAAAAGCACCATCAAGACAAATTTCACGTAGTCCTACTTTAGCTTGAGAAATAGCATATAGTTTTAAGTAAGCAGCTTCAACACTTTTAATTGGAGCATCGTCGTATATGAAAGTAACTTTATATTCACCTTCAATCATTCCATTTTCTATTAGCTGTGTATATAGAGCGGAAACAACTTGAATATTTTTATGTGCATCTCCATAAGCTTCATCTGCAAAAGGAGTAAAAGCATTTAAACAAGATTTTAAAAATGAAAGATTGATATTACAAACAACTTCACTTTGTGAAAAATCTACGTTAATACCTTGTTCTGCTAATGCTTTAACAAATACTGCAGCACTTCCAAAATTCTCATTCCAGTTGATTAACGGATAGGTAGCTTGTAAACTCTTATCTACATTTAACTGCCCTAAGTCAACTCTTGTAATACCAAATGCTAAAGGATCTCTATATCCATCAGTTTTTTTTATATTCTCAATTAGTGCTTTAAAAGCATCTGCAGTCTGGATTGTTTCCATAATTAGTTCTCACCTTAATTAAATATTTTCGAAATTATATTCAAACTTTACTAATAAGTTTTAATATATACTAAGGGTAATAATTTTTATTGACTTAAAATAAATATATAAGAAGAGAATAATGAATAAATGGATTGAATTGTTAAAAAATAATGACTATATAGGTGTTAAACAATATATAAAAAGTGGAGCATACATAAATGAAGAAAATGAGATGGGGGAGTCAGTTTTAGCTTCAGCCATAAGAAATCATTGTGATGAAGATTTAATTAAACTTCTTATTGATAAAGGTGCTGATATATATGATTTTGATAATGAAGGCGTAAGTATCTTTGATATGGCTATTACATACAATAATATAAATTTAGTTGAGTATATAATCGAAGATGGTATTGATGTTAATAAAACAAATAGAAAAAGTGGTTTTACGCCTTTGATGTGTGCCGCATGTTATGGAAGAGTTGAAATAACATCTTTGCTTCTCAAACACGGTGCAGATAAAAATTCATTAGACACCAGAGGCTTTTCAGCGCTTGATTTTGCTAGAAAAATGAATAAAAAGTCGATTTTAGATATTTTAGGATTTGATAAAAACCTTCCACAAAACAGGAGTTATACTAAATAATATTAATCGAAAAACTTTCCTTGTTTTTCATTGTCAAGAGGTTTTCTCTTTTCTTTTACAAGCCACTCTTGCAATAGTGATTCTATAACTTTGCTTAAACTCATTTTATATCTATTTCTTGAATAAAGCATAGCATCATCCCAAGTCTTTTTATCTATAAGTAAACTTCTTGTTATTTCATCTTTTGGCTTCATTAAATTCCTTAACTATATAATAAATTATATAGTAATAAAATTAAGCTTATAAGTCAATTCAAAGAACAATAATGTATAATAAAAAGAAAAAAGACAGTAAAAAATCATGGGAAATAGCACTTATATAGCAAAGCAGCCAATATTAGATACAAATGGTGAGGTGTTCGCATATGAACTTTTATATAGAGATACCGAGGTCTCATCTAATATAAAAAATCGTAAACAAGCAACAGTTTCCGTGTTAAGTTCGGCTATAAATAAGTTTGGTGTGAACAAATTACTAGGTGAGTATAAAGCTTTTGTAAAAGCTGATCCGGAATTTATCATGCATAATGTTATCGAGACTATTCCTAAAGAATATTTTATTTTTGCCCTTCAATTTGATGAAGAAATAAAAAATAAAGTAAAAGATAGAATAATTCAACTTCATAAAGAAGGTTACACTTTTGCAATAAACGATACAATTTTAAATGAAGATGTCATTAAAAATTATCAAAGTGTTCTAAAATACATAAGCTACGTAAAAATTGATGTTGAAACACCTTTAAATAATATTTCTTTGATAAAAGACTTAAATATTAAAACAATAGCCACTAAAGTTGAAGATACAGATAAAGAAAGTACCGCAAAAAAAATGGATGTTGATTTTTTACAAGGATTCTTTTTCTCTGTTCCAAAAATTGAAAAACAAGAAAAATTTGATTCAGAAGTTGAAAATATAATTCGTTTATGTAATAAAATTATGCAAGATTGTAGTATTGATGAGATAGTGGAAGAATTTGAAAAGAGTCCCCTTGTATCAATTCAGTTGTTAAAGTTCATCAATTCAGGCTTATTCCATTTTAGACAAAAACTTTCATCTATCAAACAAGTTGTTACACTTGTTGGGAAAACAAAATTAACACAATGGTTGATGTTAATGATATATTCTACACCTAGAGGGGAGGGCTTTGTTAATACCTTGTTATTTGACAGAGTAAGAAGCAGGACATACCTTATGCAAGAAATAGCAAAAATTGTTGATAAAAATAAAGTATCAAATGCTTATTTCGTTGGTGTTATTTCTTTAATGGATACTCTTTTTGGAGTAAGTAAAAGAACACTTATGCATGAATTACATATTGACAAAGAGATAAAAGAAGCTATCCTGAAAAATGATGGAATTTTAGGTGAAATACTAAGCTTTGTAATTGCCTTAGAAGAATTTAATACGGAGTTTATAGATGATTTTATAGAGAAATACAATATTTCTCAAGAATCATTTGAATACCTTAGTTTAAATGCCTCCGGTGATTTAAGAGACATTTAAAAGTCTAACAAAGTTTTTATAGCTATCAACTATTTGTTGATTTTTTGTGCTTTGAATATAAAATTCTATAGCTTTTTTCCCTAGTCTTGGGATTTCATTTTTTACGGCCCAACTACTTACCGTACCTTCTGGTACCTCAAGTATATTAGCCAAAGCTTTTTGAGTAATTCCAAGCTCTTTACATATTTCTTTAACTATATTAGTTTTTTTTTCTATAGTTTTTGTTTTTGTATATATAGTTCTATTTTGAACCATATTATTGTTATTTATATTGAGTTCTTCCTCATCTATATGCGTATCAGAGTTTTTTGATATCCACTCTAAAACATCAAATGAATTAAGCACCCAATCTCTTGAGTTTAATGAAATTACAACATCTTTTAAAAATTTCTCAGCATTCTCACTTGCTATCTCTTTTGTACTGATTTGACGAAGTATCGCATATGATAATTGAAGAGAGGCCGAACCGTTTACACCCCAATCAAAACCATTTTTTGATTTTGGGTATTCTTCAAACCTGTTTGGTAACTCAAGTTCTCCATAAGTAACATATCTATTCCCTAAAAGTGCTTTGTGCCCTTTAAATACATGATGACTATGTTTAATTGCCATGTTGTCCTCTTAAATCTTGAAAGTATAATGATTTTTATGCTTGTTAATATGTTTATTGTTTTCATTTAATCTATATCTGTAAAAAATATATATAGATATACTCAGCAATAATAATGCCAATAACCAAATCAACATAACATAAATCCTTGATTTTTACTATTTTATACAATATCGGCATTCATTGACATTATATTAATTAATAGGTAAATAATGCTAAAATTTTGCTATCATTA
>JAPHSI010000162.1 GCA_026193155.1 Sulfurimonadaceae bacterium
ATGATTTTTGTTTTAGAAGTTTTTAAAAGCTTTAAAATCTCTTTTTGAGTGTATGTCTTGGCATCGAACTCTATTTCTGCCAAAGCATCTTTTGAGTCAAATGAAAATCGCTGATAGTTTACTGAACTAACAACATTCATATCTTCATCTATACCTAAAACTCTTTTTATTACTTCGTTAGGCTGTGTTACTAAATCACAAGAAGAAATTATAGCACTTTTAGCTGATAGTTTTATTGATGCATAAGCAGCGATGAGAGTGTTTATATATGTAAAATTATCACTTATTTGAAAAAGAGCTTTACCTTTTATATTGAGTGCTTTTGCAATGTAATAACTTGTAGTATTTCCAAGCATATTTAAAAAATCATATGGTTTTATAGAGTTTTTGTCTTTAATAACATATTGGTGGGTTCTTTGAAGTACATCCGTATTTCCGATTCCGGTAGTTAGATATAGCTCATCCAAAGGGTTTATAGTGCAAGTGTCTTTAAGTCTATATGCACCTAGTACACCTAAGTGTATAAAAGAATCTTGACGTCTTGGATCATGTTTATATTTTTGCTTCAACTCTTTTTTTATATCAATATCTTCTAAATCGGAGCGGTATGAGCTAATAGCATTTATATATAGTTTCATGATTGTCCGCTTTGTACTATTAATGAGGTATTGTTTCCGCCAAAACCGAAATAGTTTAGTAAAAATATTCCGTTTTCACATTGTGTATTTTTTCTTTTTGAAGGTAGTTTTGGAATAAATCCGTCATCGATGCAAGATAAAAATATTGCAAGTTCCAGAGTCCCGCATGCACCTATTGTATGACCGACATATGGTTTAAGTGCACAAAGTGTCGGTTTTTTTTCAAACATATCATCCATAGCATTCATTTCCGATAAATCACTTGCATGGGTTGATGTAGCATGTGTTTTTATTGCACTTAGCGATTTCGCACAAGTTTGTGAGTTTATAAGTGCTTTTTTCATAACTTCAATATATTCCTCTCCACTCTCACTTACTCCCGTAATACTTGAAGCGTTGCAGTTTGAATAACCTCCAAGAAGTTCATGCTTTGATTTTTCTTTTGATAATACTATACCAGCTAAGGCTTCGCCAAGAACTAAGCCGTCTCTTGAGTCTTCAAAAGGTCTTTGCTTATTTAAGCTAAGTAGGTTCATTGCAGAAAAACCACTGCTCATCATAGGTGAATATATCTCAATACCAAGAACTATAACACTATCTACTATACCTGCTTTTATGAGGTTTGAGCCTTCTAAAATACCGTTTGCGCTTGATGTGCATGCGGTGTTTATTGTCATAGTAAAATCGTTAAGTCCAAACTTTTTTGAAAGTTTTTTTGCATAGGTATCAATAGAAGTTTTTTCAGACTTATAAGGTTTTTTTTCATTTTCATATACACTGTCAGCAATAGACTCTATTATGTACATATCTGCTAAAGCTGTACCGATTATAAGTGCAGTGGATGGTAAGTCTTTTGCTTCAAGCCCTGAGATAATCTTAGAGGTTATATTTTCTAAAGCTTGGTATATTTCATCTTTATCTTCTTTTATCTCATCTTTAAGTAAAAAATATGGAGCATCTACACTTTGTATATCTGTAACTATATGTTTTTTTGAGATAGTTATATCGTTGTTCTTTATAGCTTTTAGCGTGTCTGATAAATCACCCTGAGAAGAGAGTAATTCAAAGTTTGATAAATATATATTAGGCATTTTCTTCTATTATAAACTCTGCTAGTGCTTGTATAGTCGTAACTCTTCGTCTAAACTCTTTTGAATCACCAAGTCTGATTCCATATTTCTTTTGTAAACCCATAGATATTTGAAGTGCATCTAAAGAATCAAGTTCCAACCCAATCTCATTTGAAAAAAGTTCTAAGTCATCTTTTATATCGTCCGCTTCTACTTCATCTTTTTCACATTCTTCAATAATTAAAACTTTCAAGTCATGTTTTAACTTCTCTATATCCACTATAACCCCTTAGAAATTCTTAATTTTAATATTATCATAGATATTATTAAACACACCATACCAAATAGTGCCAACATTAAAGATTCATTTAAAACCATAAATATATCCGCTGATTTTAAAAATATCTCTAAAAATCCGTCCAGCCCCCATGACATTGGGGAAATTTCTGCAAATTTCTGCATAGATTCGGGCATAATAAATTTTGGTACCATTACCCCACCGATTGCACCAAGTAAGATATTTAATATCCCACCTATAGTTGTCGCCTGTTCACTTGAACTTGCAGTAACTGCAATTAGAGTTGATAGTCCGATTGCAGAGAAACTAAGCGATAAAGATAGAAGCACAAGTGCAGATATATCTCCGTTTATCTCTAAAGCCGGTGTATTAAAAAACGGTACAAGAAACATTCCAACGGCTAACATTATCCACACTTGTATGTGATTTATTACAATATATGGGAATATTTTAGAGAGCATCATTGACGATATAGATATATTCATAGAAGTTAAACGTGTGAGAGTATTTTGTTTTCTCTCATTTATATATATAGTAGACATTGGGATTATTACAAAAAACATACCAAAAACTATCCAAGTCGGTACACTTTGTTGTGTTGAATTTGGAATTTGTTGATTTTTTTCATATTGTATATCAAATAATGAATCATAAGATACACTGATACTATTTACAGCTTCAGCTGCTTCACTAGACATTGGTGCAAGTTCTGTAGCAACACTTTTAATTCTAAGAGAGACTACGTTTTTTAAAAGCTTTGATTTGAAAATCTCTAAAAGGTCATTTTTAATTCCGCCCATAACAGTTATGGATAGTTTTTTATCATCTTTTTTAAAATCTTTTGGAATTGTTATAATAAATTCCACATTAGTCTCGGATTCGCTTAGGATAAAATTTTTATCATCTTGTAGTTTATTTATAAGTTTTTTACTGATTGAGCCGTTATCTAAATTTTTTATATATACTTTAAAATCTATTTTTTCACTTGCAAACTGATCTCGCATAGCTACAGACATGATAAGTATAAAAATTGCAGGCATAACAAAAAGAGCGAGCAGGGCATGTTTATCACGAAATACCAGTAAAAATTCTTTTTTTATCATAGCACTAAACATTTGACGCCTCTGAAATGTCCAAGAAGTGTTTTTCCAAGTTTGTTGAACCGTATCTGATTTGTTTTATAGCTATATTTTGTGCTTTTAATGCATCTATAGTGAAGTATAGTTTTTCTTCAGTCGTCTCTATAATAGAATTATCTTTGATAATTACATCTTTTAGATTTAAATCTTCATTATATACAATCTCTATAGATACCTTATTTGATACTCTATTTGTAAGCATATTTTCTAATATATCCTGTTCAACCAATTTACCTTTTGCTATTATGGCTACTTCATCACATATTCGCTCTATCTCAGTCATATAGTGAGATGTGTAAACAACAGTAATACCTAAGTTTTTGTACTCTTTTATGGAATCAAGTATCTCATTTCTACTTTTTGGATCAACTCCAACAGTCGGTTCATCAAAATAGATTATTTTTGGGGAATTTAAAAGACCAATAGCTATGTTTAATCTTCTTTTTTGACCGCCTGATAGCGTAGAGGATGTTTGCTCTAAAATTGAAGATAGTGAGTTAATCTCTATAGCTTTTTCAAGTGCATCATTTGAAGCATTTTGGATTTTTGCAAAAAAATCAAGGTTTTCTTTTACGGTGAGCTTTTCATAAAAAGCAAGGTGTTGAGGTATGATTGAACTTATCTCTTTAATGGCACGTTTATCTTTTTTTATATCAAGTCCAAATATTTCTATCGTTCCGCTATCAATTTCAATAAGTCCATTTAAAGCTGATAAAAGAGTAGTTTTACCGGCACCGTTTACACCAAGCAATCCAAAGATGGAATTTTCTTTAATCTCTAATGATAGAGAGTCCAGTGCATTTAATTCACTATAAGATTTTACTACATTAGAGACGGTTATCATTATATTATTTAAGCTCTAACATCTTTTTGTAGACTATAGCTTCATCATCTGCTATTTCAAGAAGTTTATCGGATATTGCTTTATAATCAATCTCTTTTTTTGACTTTATAGATTTTGCAATCATAAGTGCAAATTCACGCCATTTATCACCAACTTCTAACATAAGTTTTGACGCTTCTTTTAGCACGTCGTTACCATCAAGTACTTCACTTGCTTCTTGTAAAAATGAAGCGTAAAGGTATCTAAAACCGGCTCCACCTGTACCAATTTCTTCTTGCATCCTTACTATATGACCAAGATATAGTTTTGCATACCTTTTATCTTTAGCTTTTAGTTTTAATATAGATTTTGCTAGAGATTTAATCCCTTTTAAACCAGATATCGGCACAGGAGTTTTTAACATCGCTTTTGCAGTTTTTTTTATATTTTTTTTCAATACAGGTTTTAAATCAAGCTCTTTTGGCATCTCTATTGGATAATACAATAAACCTTTTGGTGCCATTAGACCTTTTGTAAATCTGGCTTTTGTAAGTGAAGCTTTGTCACAAACCTGAGTAGTTTCAAAAACAGGATCGCTAATATTGTAATTATCCCCTTCTTTTGAATATATAACCAAGTTGTGAGCATTAAAATGAAAACGCATATCTTCTGGAAAATATGGCAACCAAAATACAGATGTTTGAGCACCTACAACCTTTCCCTCTTTTAACAACTCATCAAGTCTGTCTTGACCTTTTTCTTTACTAGAGAACGTCTCAAGTTTCATTTTAACGCCAAGATTTTTTTGAATCTTTTTTATTATCGATTTAGGTAAGCTTCTATAAGCAACAAGAGGCATTCCTCCTATCTTTACAAATGGTAAATATGCAAAAGTCAAAGCACCTGATAGACCAAATACCATTGCTTCACTTAAGTTAATTCCATAATGCCTAAGCATAGATGACATAACACCGCTTTCACAATGTGCAGAGTGTGTATGTTCAAAATTATTCGCACTCATAATCTAACTCTTCCAATACTTTTAATTCTTCTTTTGTTTTTCCCAAGGCTTCAGCATATACTTCAAGTCTTTTATCTTTTATATTTGAAAATGTTTTAGGATTAAAATCTTTTTTTATAGTCCATTTGAAAAAACCTGTTGATTCGGCTAAAAGCTGTAAATCCATTCTAAGTGCAAACATATAATAATATAGCGGAGACTTTTCACCTTTTTTTACGGCACAATATGCCTCTTTAGCATTATCTTCCAAGTCTTGCAGTGCTTGTTTAGTTACAGTCTCTTCAGCTTCCCAGCCTGACGAACCGACTACTTTTACTTTACCGTCTTCATCTGTTGCATAAATAGCTTTTTTGCCACCTTCAAAAACAGGACTATTATCTTGAGGGACACTCTTTATATCCATCTACACTACCTCTAAAAGCATAAATGCAGTTGAGAACCTACCACTTTCAGGGATATAACATAAAAGTTTATCACCTTTTTTAGCCATATCGGAGTTGAAGTATTCTTCTAGCATAATGTAGATAGAAGCACTTCCTGTATTTCCTTTGTATGGAAGATTTGTAAACCATCTATCTTGCGGAATATCACAACCTGCTTTACACATTTTTTCATACACTTCATCTCTGAAAAAGCCAGAAGAATAATGTGGAAAATACCAGTTTATTTCATCCGGATTAAACATTTTTTTATCCATCATTTCTTTTAGAGCTTTTGCGACAGTGTATTCCATAACATTTTCATTTAAAAGTTTTACATCTTGTTTTACAGAAAAAATAGAACGCGTTAAAAGTTCTTCTTGTTCATATGTACGCCATCCACGAATTGAACCGTCTTCAAGTTTTTCACAACCGGCATACATACAAGTTTGCATCTCTCCTGCGAATGAGCGAGAGAATATTTTATTTATTTTTATGCTAAGTCCACTTTCATTTGCTTTATCACTGAGTGCCATAGCACCTGCACCGTCACTTAGCATCCATCTTAAAAAATCTTTCTCAAACGCAATTTCAGGTTTTTTCTCAAGTTGTTCTATTTGATTTTCAATCTCCTCTTCAAAGTTCTCACTTCTCATAGTAGCAGATGAGTTTTCACTACCTGTAGATATAGCTAAGTTTGCTTCACCTGATTTTATAGATGTATATGCATATTTTAAAGCAGTTATCCCGCTTAAACAAATTCCTGCGGTAGATACGACTTCTAGTGGTTTTATGCCAAGTTCTCCGTGAACCATTGCTGCATGGTTTGGCATAAGCTGATCTGGTATTGTTGTTCCACATACAAGGACGTCTACAGAGTCTAAATCCACACCTAATTTATTTATTGCAGATGCACTAAGTTGGGCATTTGTATGAGTAGCTTCTCTAGTCTTTGGGTCTATTGCATAGTAGCGAGATTTTATTTTGTTTGATTTTAAAATAATTTTTCTAGCACGAGATGGACGTGGCCCAACTTGCCCTAAAACTTTTTCCATATTATCATTATCTACTGCTTCGTTTGGTAAAAATGCTGCAATCTTGTTTATATATACATCTCTCATCTATCATTGTCTCCTATCTGCCACTAGGCTGCTCATAGTAATCTTCTAAAGAATTTATCTCATCTTTTCTAAATTTACTCATAATTTTACCAATAATCACATTAATCGGCACTACGGTTAAAAGTAGTAATATTAAAAATGCCGCATAAATTGTAATTGTAATCTTTCTTCCAAATGAATATTTTTTGCCTGATAGTTTTATTAACCTTGTCCATACCTGAAAGCTTCTATTAGCTATTTTTTCAGTTGCTATAAGTTTTCCGTCTATGTTAACTGCACCAAGATTTTTAAGCAGTGCTTCACCTGTTTTTTCTTTATCTTCTTTTAGAGCTTTATTTAATCTATCGCCAAATCTTGATGCTGCTTTTATTTCACTCTCTAAAATTCCTGCAGGAGGAAAAAACAAAAATGCATTACTTTTTCCCGTTAAAAGATATCTTGGCAATGTAACTAATGAATACGCACCTTTACCTTGATCGGTAAGGGCTACGTTGTCTATTAGTTTACCACCTACATTTTCAATAAGCTTTTTCATCTTCTCTTGAGCAAGTACCCACATATCACGACATGCAATTAAAGTAATTACTGGTTTATCTTTAAAAATTTGTTTTGCCTGCTTGCTTTGCATAAAAGCTGTAACTGGAATAGAAGGTGACATATACCACACTGTGTAACCAAGTATGATTAGGTCATAATCATTTTCTATATTTTCAACTTCATTGATTTCACAGCCATCCATTAAAACAGATTCCGGGAACTCGTCAAAAAACTCATAGAAAGGCCAAGGAAAAGGATAAGGTCTTTTTGGTTTAATCTCTCTAAAATCTACTTGAATCTCATCGTCAGGTAAGTTTGAGGTAAAGCTATCTATAACTTTTTTTAGCTGACCAGCTTGAGAATAATAAAGAACTAAAACTTTTTTCATTATGAATATTTACTCTTATAAATTGTTTTTATGATTGTACATAGATTTAGATTAAAATTTAGTGAAATAGTATTTTTTGTGGTCTATAAGAGGCAGGTTTGCCCCTTATTATTTTATAATTAGTAAGTTATTTTGACAACTTTGTCATCTTTAAATTGAACTAAAGTTGTATTAAACTTATGTTCCCAAAACTTCCATGTATCACTTTTTATACTAGGAGTTGCATGAGTCGGTGGATAACCGCGAGAAACTAAGACAGCATCTTTACTCATTCCTACAACTACACGAGATTCTATCACTGAACCGTTATTAATAGCATCTCTTTCTTTTTTAGAAAATTTAGCTAAATTTACTTTATTTGGTGCAAAATATCTTTTAACCATTTGATCAATTGTAGTATTAGAATATTTTGGAATATTTCTTAATATTACTAAGTTTCCGTTATATGTAAAAGATATTTGTTTTGCGTTAACATCTTTTAGTTTAACTTTTGTGTTTACAGGAATTACAATACCGTTTCCATAGTTAGTTGTATCTATGATTTTTTGTCCAAATCTAGCAATTGTGCTAATGAACATATTTCTTTGTGTATACATCTCTTGTTTTTTTTCAAAAGCTTGTTGAACTTGAGGTGAAAGTTTAGCTCCACCACAACCACTTAAAGTAAATCCTATGATCCCCATAGCTAAAACAGCACTTATTGTTCTAAGAATTTTTTCCATTATATATAACTCCTTATGTTTATATCTGTATAACTATAGAGTTTTTTATATAAAATAATCATAAAAGTTATACCATTGATAAGGATATTCTTTAACTACTTCTTCTAAAATATCCATATAATTTTGAGCATTTTCTTCAAGTGTGTTATTTTCTGAATCTATTTTATAATAACGAGCTTCATATTCTCTTGAGCCTTTATTTATTGTATGAACAACTATCATAGGTTTATTCATACGTTTTGCTATATCAAAGGGATCTTTATTTATATATACATCTTTTGAGAAAAATTTAACTTTTATTTTTCTTTTCTCATCAGCCACACGGTCAGCCATCATCGCTACAATCTCACCTTGCATTAAAACATTTGCAATTTGAATATTTGTAGCGAATGCACCTTGATTAACATCTATTATTTTTACATTTTGTTTATTTTCATCTTTAACATCAGCCTCAACTTCTTGCATACTTTTATTTGTATTGTCTTGCATGACCACATTCATAGGCGGTATATTTTTTGTAGACAGATTATGGGTAGAAGAAGCCCAACCTCCAAAATGAGAAAGAAGTACAATTCCGCCACTCTCTTTAAAAGTATCTAAATACTCTTGGTTTACTCCATTGTATGTAAAGTTTTCCGGATTTATACGTGACACAAACCTATCTAAAAGTGAAGTTGCAAAACTTTTAATATGCTTGAAAAATATTTTATTTGTAAGTTTTATATTTTGTGCATTATAAAAGCTCTCTAAATCAACTTTTACTTTTCGTGCAAATAAAACGTAATACAGTGCAACAAAGTTTAAGATAAAAGATACAGCTTTATAGCCTAAAACTTTATATATGAAAAGTAATAATGAATATCCTAAAGAATTGTCTTTTTTTGCTATGTCCATAAAAATCCTCTTAAAAGTACATATCTTTGTAGTACAAGTTTTGTATGTATAAGTGATAGTCTAATATTGTCTTTGACTTTATCGAAATGGGTAACTCTTTCTTCACTGGGTGGATAGTAACACTTAGTCTCAACATCTATAATATCACCACCTCTATATGAATGAAGTGCCAAAACTTCTATTTCAAAGTCAAATCGTTTGTTTTTTATATTTAGATCTAATATATTTGTAGGATAGATTCTAAAACCGCTTTGTGTATCACCTAATGTTTTAAAAGTTTCAAGTTTAACCCAAAAATTACTAAATTTTCTTCCAAACTTTGAACTATCCGGTACATTTTCATGCTTAAAATCACGATTGCCTATAACTATAGAGTTGCTTTTGTAAGCA
>JAPHSI010000048.1 GCA_026193155.1 Sulfurimonadaceae bacterium
CTACTTGGTTAAATGCATCTGCTGATGATTGGATATCGTCAAGTTTTTGTTTTGAAAGAGTTGATGATATTGTACTTATCATTGCGCTAAGGATTTGATTAACTTCAGTAGAATTGAGTAACTCTGTAGATGTAAGTTCACTCAGTCTTTTTGAACCTTTTAAAACTTTTAACATTCCATATGTAGCTAAACTTGCATGTAGCCTTTTTAATTTATCGTCACTATTGAGTGTATTTATTCCACCTTCAAGCGGGTTTGAGAAGATATCGTCATCACTTAATCCACTCAGACCGGCATTTTCAAGAAGCCCTCTGATTTGAGTCGCACTCAAGCTTTTTGTTTGAAGGGTTGTGAGTGGAGATACCACATCCACTTTACCCTCTGAGTCTACAACACCGGAAAGTTTAAGTGTATATGGAACATTGTTGTGAAAACCTTGTTCTTTAATAATAATATGTGAACCTGCGGTGAGTTCATTTGAAAAGCTAAATTCACCATTTGCATTTGTAGCAGTAGATAGTTGCTCTGCACTTGTACATTCACCGTCTAGGTTTACATCTTCACAAAGTACAGCCCCTTCTATAAAAGGGTCAACCAATACACCTGTAACCGATGAATTAGATGATGTTGAACTTGAACTATCTGAACTACAAGCACTAAAAGTGAGTAAACTAAGCGTTAAAAATAAGCTATAAAAGAAATATTTTTTCATACTAACCCTTTTTTTGTTTTAGTTAAATTGTATAACTAGTTAGCTGAAAAAATTATTTGAAGAGACTAAAGAATTAATTCTTTAGTCGTTGTTTGTATTTGCAGTTATTGCATTAGCTATACGTAACATTGCCTCAGTCTTACCTATAACCGACATAATTACATCAAGTCCCGGTCCACCCATTTTACCTAGAAGTGCAATGCGTAGAGGTTGACCTATTTTTCCAAAACCGATTTCCATCTCATTTATAGTATCCTCCATTAAATGGTGATACTCAGCTGGAAGATGAGGATTTTCACTGGCAGATAGTTTTGCCCCAAAAGTGTTTAGTACAGTTATAGCATCGCCTTTAAAAGCTTTTTTAGCTGCTTTTTCATCATAACTTGTCGGTGTAGCTAAAATCTCTTTTGCCATTTCCGCTAACTCTGCTAATGTTTTAGCGCGTTCTTTTAAAGCATCTAGTAAAATCTCTTTTTTATCGTGAGACGTAAGAACCAAATTGTACTCAGTCAGAATTTCAGCTAGTATATCGTTAGATGTATTTTTTATGTAGTGTGAACTTAGCCAGTCTAATTTTTCCGTGTTATATATAGAAGCAGATTTATTTATATCTTTTGGATTAAATAGTTGAGTCATCTCATCCATAGAAAAAATTTCTTGATCACCGTGACTCCATCCAAGACGAACTAAAAAGTTAAGTAGAGCCGCCGGAGTGTAACCCATGTTTTTATACTCCATAACATCAGTAGCACCGTCACGTTTTGAGAGTTTTTTACCCTCTGAATTGTGAATCATAGGTACATGGTAAAATTTAGGTATTTCAAAGCCGAGTGCATCATAAACTACTATCTGTTTTGGAGTATTGCTTAAATGGTCGTCTCCACGTATAACTTCATTTATACCCATAAGCGCATCATCTATAGCCACAACAAAGTTGTAAGTCGGACTCCCATCCGCACGTGCTATAACAAAATCATCTAAAATATCTTCAGCTTGAAAAGATATATCTCCTTTAACACCATCACGAACAATGATTTCACCGTTTAATGGAGCTTTTATACGGATAACAGGCTCAACTCCCTCTGGTGGTACACCGTCAAAATCACGGTAACGTCCGTCATATTTCGTACGTTGTTTGTTAGCCATCTGCTCTTCACGAAGAGCATCTAGCTCTTGGCGTGACATATAGCATTTATATGCCTTGTCTTCATCTAAAAGTTGCTGTATATATTTTGCATAGATATCATCACGCTTGCTTTGATATTCAATCTCTCCGTCATGCTTTAGTCCCAGCCATTCAAATGCTTGAAGTATGGCTTGTGTAGCTTCTTCAGAGTTTCTTGCCTTATCGGTATCTTCGATACGAAGGACAAATTTCCCATTATTTTTTTTAGCCCAAAGGTAAGAAAAAAGTGCGGTACGAAGACCACCAATATGTAAATAACCTGTTGGAGAAGGTGCAAAGCGTGTAACAACCATGAAAAAACCTTAAATAAAATATTGTGCAATTCTAGGCTAATATTTGTTAGACCTAGGTTAAAAGTTTAAAATAAATCCTTACAATATGCTATTATTTATTAAAAATTATTCTAAATTAATTTAATAAGCAAAAATTTATTGTATAATCCCCTTGGGGGAGATAATAATTTATAAGATGCTAGGATATTATAATGTTTAAAAGTTTAAAAAACTTTATCTTTACCACGAATGCTCTACTAATTACTACGCTTTTTATAGTAGTTTTTATATTTACTACCTATCTTCATACAACACTAGTACAAAAAGAAGCTATTAAACATGCTGAGATAGTTTCTAATCAAATTTTTTCATCTATGTATCAGGTTATGAAAAAAGGTTGGGGTAAAAAAGATGTAGATGATTTTATAAACTCACTTGACAATAACTATAAAAATAGTAACTTAGATATAACAATCCATAGATCTTACTTGGTAGATGAACTTTTTGGCAAAACTTATCAAAATAGAATTGATAATAGAGTTAGAAGTGTTTTTAAAACAGGAGAAAAATATACATTTGCTTCATTTAAACAAATTAGAAATACGATGCCACTACTCGCAAAAGAAGCTTGTCTTAAATGTCATACAAATGCAAAATCAAATGACGTACTAGGTGTAATAGATATAGAACAAAATCTTATTAATATAATAAACGATACTTTTTTAGAATACATTTTCTTTTTGATTACAATAATTCCTATATTTATTTTTATGGCATATATTACATCAAGGTACAGTTCAAATAAAATATTATTTTCCTTAGAGAAATTTAGAAAAAAAGTTGAAAAAATCAATAGAGTTGAAGATTTGAGTCTTATAGGTGAAAAACAGTGTAACTCTAAAAGTTTTAGAGAGATAAACTATATTATTAAAGAGGTAAATAATCTTTCTGAAAAACTTAGAAATATTGCCGTAGATAAAGAGCTCTTAGAATTTGAAGTTAAGCTTTTGGATAAGTTAATAATTACATCTGATATGATTAAAGATTGGAGAGTTTATATAAGTGATCTTCTTATAGATATAAATATGGTTATGGAGACAACATCACTTATAACGATTTTTAGAGTCGGTGATGAACATTACGAGATCGATATTTTTTGGTACGGTATACCAAATGAAAAAATCAAAAAAAATATAGAGACGTATATTGGTCATGCAATAAAAGAGGATGAGTATTTTGATGTTATATCTGACTATGAGTTTAAACATAATATAGCTTACAGAGCCCACGGTATAAATAGCTTTGACTATAAAGCTTTTGAGCATAGGACAAAAACATTATTTTTGGAAAGTCCAAAAATTGGCGGTATAGTCGGTATAAGTGTAAACTCAGTTGAGGTATACAATAGTGTAAAAAACATTGTATTGGATTCTATATTGACAACTATGGCAAATTTAGTAGGTTCTATCAAAGCTATAGATAAATACACAAATGATTTAGAATATTATGCTGCACATGACCCTCTGACCGGTCTTTTTAATCAAAGAATTTTTATGGATATGATGGATAACGAAATTCACAGAGCTAATAGAAATGATTATCCTTTTGCTTTAATGGTAATAGACTGTGATAATTTTAAACTTATAAATGATCGCTATGGTCATGCTTTTGGAGATAAATTTTTACAAGAATTTTCAAAAATTTTAAGTCAGATGAAAAGGGCTGAGGATTTATTATCAAGATACGGTGGAGATGAGTTTACAATTATTTTACCTGATTGTGATGTAGCCGGTGCAAAAAATATCGGAGATAAAATAATCAAAAAAGTTGAAGAGTTTAGATTTGAAACACCTGAGGGTGACTTTACAAGTGTAACGGTATCACTCGGGGTATCAATATATCCACACCATGCACTTACTTCAAAAGAACTTTTTTTGATAGCTGATGGGATGATGTATAAGGGTAAAGAAAACGGTAAAAACTGTCTAGAACTACCTACTCAAAATGATATATCAAATATTATTAAAGAGAAAAATGAAAAAACCACGCTCCTTTTAAAAGCTATATCAAATAATAAAATAGTCCCTTATTTCCAACCGATTCAATCATCTAAAACAGGCAAAATAGAGATAAGTGAACTATTAATGCGAATAGAGATAGATGGAAAAATAATATCTGCAAAAGAGTTTATTGAAGTAGCAGAAAATATGAGCCTTATCAATAGAATGGATATTATGGTTATTGAAAATGCCTTTAAGAAAATGCAAGAGGAACAATACGAAGGAGTATTATTTATAAACTTATCTCCAAAGTCTATAATTGTTGGAGATTATATGCGAAATATTATAGACTTGATTTTAAAATATAATATTTCAAAAGATAAAATAGTATTTGAAATAACTGAGAGAGAGACGGTTAAAAACTTTACCATATTAGAAAAATTTGTTTTAAATCTTAAGGCTGAAGGATTTAAGTTTGCAATTGACGACTTTGGTTCAGGTTTTTCATCATTTCACTATATTAAAAAATTCCCTATTGATTATTTAAAAATTGATGGTGAATTTTTACTAAATATAAATAAAGACGTTAAAGATAAAGCTTTTGTTCATTCAATAATAACATTAGCAAAAGATTTAGGTGTTAAAACAGTTGCAGAGTATATCGAAGATGAAGATATTAAAAATACTGCTACGGAGATGGGTATAGATTATCTTCAAGGGTTTCATATAGGAAGACCTCGAAGAGATTTTCAAAATATATAGATTAATGTTTTACCTATTTATTGGTTAAAGCTTGGTAGAATATCGCTTTAAAATGTAAATTTAGGATTTTTATGTACAAAATATTTTTAGTGTTATTTTTCTCCACAGTACTCTTTGCAAAACTTGTCGATGGTGTAGCCATAACTGTTAAAGGTTCGGCAATAACTCTATATGAAATTAAAGAAGAGATGAAATTATCCAACCTCAGTGCTTCTGCTGCTGCGGATGCTCTGATTAGAAAAAAACTCGAAGAACTTGAGATACAAGAAAGAAATATTAAAGTAACTAGCAGTGAAGTTTATGAAGATATTAAGCAAACAGCGAGTCAAAATAATATGAGCATAAGCGATTTTTACGAAGCTGTTAGAAATGCAAACGGACTTACGTCAACTCAGTTAAAAGAGAAGATTAAACAAAAACTTTTATCCCAAAAACTATACTCTGCGATAGCATATTCGTCAGTTTCTAAACCTTCAGATGCAGAGCTGGAAGAGTATTATGAACTTCATAAAGATGAATTTGCACATCCTAGTGCTTTTGATGTAATTATATATGCGGCAGATGCTAAAGAAAGATTACAAGAAAAAGTTGATAATCCAATGTTTTACTCTCCGGATATTCAAACAAATGAACAGCATCTTCCATATGAAAAAATTTCCCCTGAATTAGCTTCTTTATTAGAAAGAACACCGCTAAATACATTTACACCGATTGTTCCAAACGGGCAGGGCGGTTTTATGAGTTTTTATATGAAACATATTGAATCGACAAAACAAGCTGGAATAGAGGGTGTTAAAAATCAAATTATTTCAAAAATAATGGCTGAAAAACGTGAAAGAGTTCTTGGGGAGCATTTTGCAAGAATAAAGTTAAATGCAGAAATTAAAAAAATAAGAATGCCAAAGTAAAAATATGTTAAATGATAAAAACTTTATAAACATAGCAAATGAACTCTCTAGTGCATCTAAATGCGTTTCTAAACAAGTAGGTGCAGTTATTGTAAAAGACGGTCGAATACTTAGTACAGGTTATAATGGTACACCTGCAGGATATACAAACTGTAGTGAGCATTGGGATAATAAATATACGAAAGAGCATCACGAGTGGTCAAAAACATATGAGATTCATGCTGAGATGAATGCCATTATTTGGGCAGCTCGTCAGGGAATTAGTATAGAAGGTGCTACTATATATGTTACATTAGAACCTTGTGCTGATTGTTCAAAAAATATTATTGCAAGTGGTATTAAACGAATTGTTTATGAAAAAGCTTATGAACATAACCACTCAGAAGTCATTTCGAAATTTATAAAAGATAACGGGGTTGTTATCGAAAAACTTGCCTAAGCTTCGTAATTTTAGGAGCACTTATTTTCTTAGAAAATATGTAGCCCGTACAAATTACCATAAAAGAAGCTTAGGTACTCTTCGAGTAATCAATTACTTTTAGCTAAAGCACTGAAGTCAATTTCCTCTTTTTTTTCATCATCACGTTTTTTGTCTTCCTCATAAGTTCCACTTGAGAATATATATTCACTTTTTTTTAAAATACAACCTTTAATACCTGGGACACAAGGCTTTTTTAAAAGTTTACAGTATCCACCGTGATCGTGTTGACAAGTCCAGCCCATAGTTTCTCTTTTTTATTAGTTTATAAAATTATATCTCAAAAAAATCTAACATATTTATAAAAGTAAGTATAAATATTTTTAATGTGAGATAATTCTGTTACAATAATATAAAAATATGATATAAGGAAAAATAATGATAAAACTACTAACTGCTATAGTTATAACTTCAGTTTCTTTGTTTGCAGCGCACTGGGGATATACAGGGCATGAAGGTCCACAGCACTGGGGTGATTTAAGTCCAAAGTATGAAATGTGTAAAGTAGGAAAAAGTCAATCGCCTGTTAATATATCTAATGCAGTAACAGTAACTACAGAGGACTTGGCAAAAATCAAGTTTAACTACACAACGGAAGCTAATGCAATTATAAATAACGGACATACGATTCAAGTAAATATACAAGAAGGAAGTTCTATTGAGATAGACGGTAAAATATTTGCCTTAAAACAGTTTCATTTTCATACACCTAGTGAAAATCAAATAGAGGGTAGAAACTTTCCACTTGAAGCCCACTTTGTTCATGCAGCAAAAGACGGTTCTTTAGCTGTTATTGCATTAATGTACGAAGAGGGTAAAGAAAATAAAATCATCAAAAAGTTATGGTCAAAAATGCCTCATAAGGCTGGTAAGTCCAGTGGTTGTAAAATGCTTGCAGAGATGTTTTTTACTATGATGCCAAAAGATAAAGCTTACTACAGATTTAACGGCTCACTTACTACACCGCCATGTTCAGAAGGTGTTAGATGGATGGTTTTAAAAGGTTATTCACATATATCAAAAGCTCAAAAAGATGAATTTTTACACCTATTTCACCATGCTAACAATAGACCAGTTCAGCCAATAAACGCTCGTAAGGTTATGAAATAATCAAAACTATAATGTTAGGCGATTCCATAACCGAATGGGGTATATGGAATCAGCTATTAGAACAAACCAGCATCTATAATCAAGGAATCTCAGGAAATACCACACAGGATATTTTAAATAGAATAAACTATATAGATTTAGATTTAAAACAAGTTTTTTTAATGATAGGAATAAACGATATATTAAGTGGATATGAACTTGAGTATATACAAAAAAATTATATAGAGATAGTCCAAATTTTGCAAAATAAATGTTGCAAAATCATTTTACAAAGTACACTTTATGTAGGTAGAGAATTACCGCAAGAGGTTAACGATGCAGTTGAAAAATTAAACATATATATAAAAAAATATGCCGAAGAAAATAATCTTACCTACCTTGATATTAATGAGATTTTAGCTCCAAATAAGTATTTAGAAGAAAACTATACGCTGGATGGTGTGCATCTAAGTGAAAAAGCTTATATCGAGTGGAGTAGTATTATTAAAAATTATTTATAAAACATCAGTTTGGTATGCTGATTGCTTCAAATGTCTTGTATTCAGACTTCGTTATTAACCTTAAGCACTTGTTGCTTCAATAAGTAAGGATTTATTATGAAAAATGTACAAGATTACAATAAAGAATTTTTAATAATGGTGAGAATAATGAATATGTTTGATGATGGAGGAGGCTGATCCTTTCGTCTAAAAACTGTATACAACTAAGGTATGGAGGGCTAGCCCTCCAATATATCTTTATAAAACTTTTTATTTAACTCTTCTAAAATTTTATCATGTTCTTTTTTTAATTCTTTATA
>JAPHSI010000132.1 GCA_026193155.1 Sulfurimonadaceae bacterium
AGAATCTATTATTATTGTTCTATTATTTACAACATCTGTAGAGATTCTTACCGTAATTCCATCTATTAAGAAACCATCTGTTGAATTTGTTATAGTAGTTTCGTCTACACTTGTTACTGTAAAAGTTGAACTATTATCAGTTCCAACACTTTTATATCCGCTAGAACTTCCTGTATGTCCAAATTCATTTGATGAATCAACATACACAAAAAATCCTGGGTTAGCAATAATATCACTTCCAAGCACATTAAAACTAAAAGTGCCAAAAGATAGCGTAGTATTATATGTGTTTCCATTAATTATAACTCTTACATTATCCCCATTAGATATATCTCCACCCGAAGCACTTCCACTGAGCGTTACAAACCCATCGTCCTCATTCTCATTTATATTATTATCCGCTGTTACATCGTCTACAGTTACCGAACCCTCAGTAATAGCTGTAACAACTTCAACGTTAAGTGTTTCCGACGTAGTATCACCACTAACATAATATGAGAGAGTACCACTCGGTGCAGCATTATCTGTTAATGTATATGTAGTTCCTATACTGTTATCAACATCTTTATACGTCCCGTTCATATAAAGATAAACTATTTCATTTTCAGCCTTAGTACCAGTAAAAGTCAGATTAGTTAAACTAGTTATATTATCATTACTAAAGTCACCATTATCATCCAGACTTCTTAAATCAGGAGTAGATGGGATTGCCCATGCGGATGCACTAAGAAGTACAAGTATGGTTATATATTTTATAATTGTTTTCATCTTTTAATCACCACCCATACATAATAATTTTCCCCATCACTGTATTCAGCTTTTTGAACTACTTCATAGTCATTAAAATGTGATGAACTTTGTTTAATGCTTGATATAAGTTCTGAATCTTTTTTTTCTATACTTGATTCCATCATTACCCGTTTACGCTCTTGCAAAGATGCAACATCTAATTTTTTGGCTATATAGTTTTGTTTTCTCTTGTTTTTCATAACCTTAACTATACCAACAGAACCAACATTTCCACCCATATCAGGGTTATTAATCCACTCTGGAGCTTCAGATGCAAAAATATTTAACACGAATACAGAAAGTAAAAATAAAATATAATTTTTCTTCATCACTTCTCCTTAGTATAAAATACTCTAATACCTATCATTGTATTTAACTCAGGAGTATATTCTTGTGCAGGTGCATTTGAGTTTTCTATAAAGCTTATATATGAATTACCTTTTATCATAAGGGTATTACCATCTTTTACAAACTCATGTACATTTCCACACATATCATACATCCCAAGCCTTGATTTTTCAAATTGTTTTATGGGTTTTATAAAAGTGTCTTCATTATTTTCATAATAGATATTTTCCGGTTGAACTTCATCTAAATTTAATTCTTCTAAAGTATCGTTTCCCCAACAATAATCTGAAGAATTAGAATTAGAAGCTACATATGACCATTCATCAGGAGTTGGAATTTTTACCTTTTTATTTATTTTCGTAGAAATCCATTCTATAAATTCATCTATTTTTTCAACTTTAAAACATACTGCCGGATACTCATAAAAATCCTCATATATATTTGAAAAGTCCTTCGCTTCATCAGGAAGAGTAGAATCATCAATACAAAAAGAATCAAAATATTTTCTTTGTTTATGTGTTTCTAAAAATTCTTTAACGATACCTAAAGTAACTTCAGTTGTAGAAGCAAATATTGTTTTAAAACCCTTATTTACAGGTACAAATTCAATGGTTGAATATTTCATATTCTTTACAACATAATCATCACTTGAAATTTTATCCTCAAGTTCAACAACACTGAAAATCAGTGTTGCAAGTTCTTTTCCTTTTACAAAAGGATAAATATGGATAGACTCGTACTCAATGAGCTTTGTCGTATTTAAATTTTTTGTCTTTAAATCATAAGCGGAGTTTAAAGTTTCTGATTGTTGAACTTGAGACACACTTATTTTTGAGAGATAAGAGTTTGTTTTTCTAAGTATAAATTCTTTTTCTTCGCCAAGCGCCACATGTTCAGAATAAAGTTTTGGCGTTATTATTACCATCTTTTCTAATTCATCTAGGTTAATACTTATAGAATAGTATCTTGCTAATTCCTGAATCTCATCTATTTTTTTATCTAATTTAATTTTCTTGTCTTCTAGTTTTGAAGTAAAAGAATTTATTTTAGTAGATAAATCATTTAAACTTCTAATATATTTATCATGTTCTTTTGTGATTCTTTTAAGAGTAGTTTTGATTTTTTTTGTTGCTTCGTTAAATTTTTGATTTGATTTTTCTATATTTATGTTTTCTTTTAGCGATGATAAAACCTGCTTTTGTTCATCATCATTTAGAGAATAATTCGGTATATATTTTGACTTAATTTCGTCAATATTTTTTATCTGAAATACTTCTAAGTTTACACTATCATCAAACTTATCTATCTCTTTTTCAAAAGATTTAGAAAAGTCACTGCTTCCAGATTTTACAAACGGTGATTGAATAACTTTTAAAACTTTAATATTCAAGTTTTTATCTCTTAAAGTTATGTCATTTAAAGTTTCAACTTGCATCTGACCAAAGTATTTATTTGTAGTTACACTATTCTTATAACTAACAATTCCTTTAGAAGATTCTTTTATCTCAGTATTTTGCTCAAATTTTTCTATGGCATATTTATCAATTAAATGATTTTTTACACTTGGCATATAATCTTGGTCTAGTTCATGTGCAATAAGATAGTAACTAGCTCTTTTAACATGGTTATTTTTAGAATATATTTTATCCATCTGCTTATTGTATTTACTCTCAGCAGAATTATACTTTGAAACAAGATTTTGGTACTTTAATTCTTCATCTCTAAATTCTTTTTGGTAAGACAATAACTCTTTTATATCAGTTTTTAATTTTTCTATATTAGATATATGTTTTTTATAATCAGGATTTAATTCCAACTTTTTCAAATCTGTTTTTGAAAACCTTTTAGAAACGCTACTTTTAACTTCATCAGAATCCATAGTGTTTAGGGAGATATTTTTAACACCGTCTATAGCAAAGACAAAACTAAAACAACCAATGAGCAAAAAAAATAATTTCATATTTCATACATCCTAAAGTTGATGAACTTTTATAAAGTTTTTATCTTTATAAACAAGGTAAGTTAAAACAACATTTGTAATAGTATCCACATAATGCAACTCTTTCTCGTCTATATTAGGCATAACAAACGTACCATCAAAATAGTTTAGGTTATCAACTTTTAATACAATTTCTAATTCTTTTCTATTATCTCGGTTTATTTTTTCACGAACAATAAGAATATATTTTGTAGAAAATATTTTTTGTAAATCTTCCTGAGAATCTTCATATCTTTGAATCAATTGTTCTTGTTCTTCTACATCTCCACTGTAATCATATTCGTCAAGAATCTCTAACACAGCTTCTTTATCGTCAAGTTCTTTAA
>JAPHSI010000006.1 GCA_026193155.1 Sulfurimonadaceae bacterium
AAAATTTCATATCAAGGGTGTTCGGAACAAGGTCTTTGTTATGAACCCTATACAGATGCTTTTAAATTAAAAATCAACACTGATAAACTTAGCAGTAATGATTCACAATCATTAAAAACTTTAGATATAAAAAAAGAAAAATCTAAAAATAAACAAATAGAAACTAAAGAAAAATCCGAAACAGATATGATTGCAGATGTAATCAAAAACAGCAGTTTATGGATGGTTTTACTAACTTTTTTTGGTTTTGGATTATTATTGTCTTTAACACCTTGTGTTTTCCCAATGATTCCTATTATATCAGGTGTTATAGTTTCTCAGTGTAAAAACGAAGGTAGATGTAAAGCATTTACTTTATCACTTGTTTACGTACTAGCTATGAGTGTAGCATATACTATTGCAGGAGTGTTAGCAGGAATGTTTGGGGCAAACCTTCAGGCTGCTCTTCAAAACCCTTATGTTATCTTTGCTTTTGCGGGTGTTTTTATAGCCTTGGCATTTTCTATGTTTGGATTTTATGAGCTTAAAATTCCAGATAGTATCGTAAGTAAGGTCAGCACTACAGGAGAGAAAAAGGGTGGATTTGTCGGTGTTGCTGTAATGGGCTTTTTATCGGCCTTGATAGTAGGACCGTGTGTAGCAGCACCACTTGCAGGTGCACTTGTATATATAGGACAAACCGGAGATGCAGTACTTGGCGGGGCAGCACTTTTTTCTATGAGTTTAGGTATGGGTATCCCTCTAATTCTTATAGGTACGAGTGCAGGTAAGATTATGCCAAAACCTGGTGAGTGGATGACTCTTGTAAATGCATTCTTTGGTGTAACGATGATTCTTATCGCTATTTGGATGCTAGAGCGTATTTTAGACAGTACGATTACTATGCTTGCTTATTCATTTACGGGAATCGGTTTTGCATATTATTTAGGTTTGTTTGATAATGAAAAAACACATCATATAAAAAGATCTATAGCTATGGTAGTCTTCTTATATTCGGTTGCTTTATTCATAGGCGTACTTGGCGGATCAAGCTCTATGAGTAAACCGTTGGAAGTTTTCAAAGCTTCAAGCATCTCATCATCTATACAGCAAACATCTTCTCATAATGAGTTTAAGATAGTTAAAAATATTTCAGAGTTAGATGTTTTACTTGAGCAAAATAGAGGTAAAAAAATATTAATTGATTTTAGTGCTGAGTGGTGTACCTCATGTAAAGAGTTAGAACATATAACTTTTGCAGATGAAACCGTTAGAACTAAGATGGACGAGTTTGTACTTATTAAAGCAGATATTACAGAAAATACGGATAAACAAAAAGCCTTAAGTGCTAAATACGGTGTTTTTGGACCGCCTGTAATTATATTTATATCTAAAGAAGGTGATGTTATAAGTTCTAAGACTATTGTCGGATTTATAGAACCAAAGCCATTCTTGGAGCATCTAAAGAGTTTCTAATGAATTTTACTTTAGACGAGGGTGAAAAGAATTTACTAAAAAAAATAGCAAGAGATACACTTTATGAAGCTGTTATAAACTCCAAAAAGTTTGAAGTAGATGCTACAGAGTTTTCACCGAGTCTAAAGATAAATGTCGGCGCATTTGTGACGTTATATAAAAATAAACAGCTTCGTGGATGCATTGGGACTTTTGAACCAAAAGAGCCTCTATATGAAGTTATAAGAAATATGAGTATATCTTCTGCATTTCACGATACAAGATTTAATCCCGTAACTGAAGATGAATTAGATGATATAGAGATTGAGATATCTGTTTTAACACCGAGAAAAAAGATAAATTCTTTAGATGAGATTATTATAGGAAAACACGGCATCTATATACAAAAGGGATCAAGAGGCGGTACTTATCTGCCACACGTTGCAACTCAGATGGGTTGGAATGTGGAAGAGTTTGTAAAAAGTTGCGCACTTGAGAAGGCAGGAATAGGACTTGATAAGATTCAAGATGCAGATATATTTATATATGAATCTATAATCTTTTAAATCATTTTTTCAGTCTGATTTTTATATTTTTTTACGGTTACAAGCCAATACGAT
>JAPHSI010000198.1 GCA_026193155.1 Sulfurimonadaceae bacterium
TATGCTTCATCAATAGCATTTTGGAGTATATCTTGAAACTGTTTGTACTCTCCGCGAATGTAGATGTAGGCATGTTTTGCTTTTATGGCTCGACAGGTTATTAAGATGCCCTCTATCAATAGATGCGGGTCTTTTGAGATTATCTGTCTGTCTTTAAAAGTCCCCGGTTCACTCTCATCACAATTTACTGCTAAAAAGCTTGGTTTATCGCTCTCTAGTGGCATAAGTTCCCATTTATCACCGGCACTTGCACCGCCTCCGCCTTTTCCTCTGAGTCCGCTTTCTTTAATGATGTTTATAATCTCTAAAGGCTCTAATTCATAAGCACGTTTAAGTGCATCTGCATATACTCCGTTTGCTTTTGCAACTTCTATTTTAAAAGAGTCTTTTATTTCAAAACGTTTTGATACAAGTCTTGCATCTCTCATGATAACTCCTCCAAAATCTCATCGACTTTAGTAGTTGTCAGTTCTTCGTAGTATATATCTTCTATTTGCATCACGGGAGATGTACCGCAAGAACCAAGACACTCAACATGCTCAATTTCTACATCTTTGGTTTTTAGATGTTCTAAAATCTCATCACTTCCACAAAGTTTACAAGATAGGGTTTTACAAACAGATACTAAAAGTTTCTTTGGCTTTTCAAGTTTAAACATGGTATAAAATGTAGCGACTCTGTAAACTTCCATAGGTGGGATTGAAGTTATTTTTGAGATTGCATCTATAGCATCCAAAGATATATATCCATCTTGATATTGTGCCATCCAAAGCAGAGGAAGATTCAGTGCCTCTAAAGAAGGGTAGCGTTTTTTTAACTCTTCTATCTTTACAAGATTCTCGGAAGAAAAAGAAAATTTCATGAAAATATCCTTAAAGTGCGGCTTACTGCACGTGGGCTTTCTGCCGAAGAAAACCAAGCGTTAGCGTAGTAAAATGGACTTTGTTCATTTTGCGTATAAATAGTCACCGGTCCATCTCCCCTGCAATAATATTTAAACTTCCAAGTGTAAGTATGGCATCTGCAACTTGATAATCTTGGATTATTTCAGGGTATGAAGCCATATGGTAAAACGAGGGTGGTCTTACTTTTACTTTATACGGAGTTCCGCTTCCGTCACTCACTATGTAAAACCCAAGCTCGCCGTTTGCAGCCTCATAAGCCCCGTAGTATTCACCTGTAGGGACTTTAACACCGTCAATTGTTAACATAAACTGATTCATCATACCTTCAATTGAGCCGTAAACACAACTTTTTGGAGGCAGGATAATGCTTCTGTCATCTACACAGATATTTCCGTTAGGAAGTTCTTTTGAGGCTTGTTTGATTATACGCATAGACTGGTTTATCTCCTCAAGTCTGACCATCATCCTATCGTAGGTATCGCCGACACTTCCGACTACCATGTCAAAATCAAAGCTGTCGTAAAAATCATAAGGTTTTGCAAAACGCAGATCATATGCTACACCGCTAGCTCTTAGATTTGGTCCGCTCCAACCGTAACTAATTGCATCTTCGGCACTTACGGGTGAAATATCTTGGAGTCTGTCATTAAAGATGCGGTTATGCTCTATCATCTTTTTGGACTCGCTTATACCATAGTCAATCTTTTTAAGTACATCTTCGAGATCATCCTGCCACCCATCATACAAATCATGTGTCATTCCGCCGATGCGCATAAAAGAGTTGGTAAGGCGTGCACCCGTTAGTTTTGATAAAAAGTCATATGCATCGTTGCGGGGGTTAAAAAAGTACCAGTAGTTTGTCTGCCCGCCCATATCAAGCAGACCTGCCGCTAGACATACAAGATGATCTATTGCACGGGATAACTCAGATAATATGACACGTATAAATACTCCACGCTCAGGAAGAGTGACTCCAAGCATATCCTCGACTGTTTTTGAAAAAGCTATGTTGTTCATAAGGGCTGAACAGTAGTTAAGTCTATCTGTATATGGAATTATTTGATTATATGTATGGTTTTCACAACTCTTTTCAAATCCGCGATGCAAATAACCTATCTCGCTGACTCCTGCTACTATCTTTTCTCCATCTAGTGCCGCTAAACTTCTGATTGTTCCATGAGTTGCAGGGTGTGATGGTCCGATATTTACCACCATCAAATCATCCTCATCCATATCAAGATTTTTTGCATCTAAAGCAGGCTTTAGTTCATCCATCATATCTTGAGCTTTTGTGCAATAATGAGCATCTCTAATGTCATAATCTTTTCTTAAAGGATGCCCTATGAATTCTTCATGGTTTAGTATACGTTTGAGCATAGGATGGTCTATAAAATTTATACCGTATTGGTCATATACTTCACGCTCAGCCCAAGAAGCAGACTTAAACAGCTTACTTATACTTGTAACACCAATATTTTCATCTTTTACATAAACTTTTATAGTTTTTATATCTTTAAACTCGGCATGTCTAAGTATATATATCAGTTCAAACCTACTAGGTGCTTTGGACTTTCTTGTTAGATTATCAACAGCAGTTATATCTAGTAAAAGAGTAAAACCCTTGTTATCTCTGGCATCTAAGATAGTATTGTATAGATTATCTGCTTCTACTATCTCAAACGTCATCTAGTTTACCCTTATAATCTGTATGTTTAACACTAAAACTCTTTTCCCTTTTTAGTTTTCTTTGAATATCAAGCACTGCATCTATAAGTGCTTCGGGACGAGGTGGACAACCTGCTACATATACATCAACAGGTACAATCTCATCTATACCTTGAAGTGTTGTGTAGTTATCGTAAAATCCACCCGTAGATGCACATGCCCCCATGGCTATTACCCATTTAGGCTCTGGCATCTGATCGTATATCTGTTTAAGTATAGGGGCTTGTTTATGACTCACCGTACCAGCTACTACAAGCAGGTCGGCATGACGAGGTGAGAAGCGAAGCACTTCTGATCCAAAACGGCTTATATCATAGCGACTCGCAGCCGTAGCCATAAACTCAATAGCACAACATGCAGTTCCAAACACAAAAGGCCATAAAGAAGCTTCACGTCCCCAGTTTACAACTGCATCTAACTTTGTTGTAACTACTGCTTCATCTAAAAGATGTGTATTACTTAAATCCATTTTAATACCTTTGATTTATAAACATACACAAGTCCACCTATCAGCAAACCTATAAACACAAACATCTCAATGATTCCAAACATTCCCAGCTCTCTTAGGTTTAACGCCCATGGAAACATAAACAATATTTCAACGTCAAATATTAAAAAGACTATTCCCAGTAAAAAAAACTTTACGTTAAATCTATCAAAACTATCTTTATGGGTATCTCTTATTCCACCCTCAAAAGGTTCATTTTTACGTTTGTTGTCACTGTGAGTTCCAAGGTATTTGGTAAAATGAAATAGAAGAGGCAGTAAGATTACCAAGACTGCTACCATTAAAGAAGATAAAACGAGATTGCTCTGCATTAACTAAATAACCTTTTTTGAGTGTATCTTAGCATATTGTGGTATATTTTTTGTTACATAGTGCTTAAAGTTTAAAAAGATTTAATTTTGTTTTTTTTATAAGGATATTATTGTAGAATTACAAAATATTTTACTGGAGAATTTTTATGAAGCAAGAGAAGCTAGATAAGACACCGGCAAGGCTTGATTTTACTCAAAGTATCACAGGTTTAATCCTAGCAATATTCATAATGGGGCATATACTTTTTGAAGCATCTATCCTTATAAGTAAAGAGATGATGTACAAAGTAACCATTATGTTTGAGGGATATTATTTTTTTGGTGAAACTTACCCCGGGATTATCTCTTTTTTAGCTGGATTTATTTTTGTTATTTTTATTGTTCATGCAGGTATAGCACTTAGAAAATTTCCGGATAACTACAGACAGCACATGGCTATGAAAAGACATACTCTTGGTATGAAACATGAAGATACTTATCTTTGGATTATTCAACTCTCAACAGGCTTTTTAATGTTTTTTATAGGCAGTGTGCATCTGTATATGATGATAGCAGAACCATCAGATATAGGTCCATATGCATCTTCATACCGTGTAGTGCATGAGATGTTGGCACCGCTTTATTTTTTACTTTTAATCTCGGTAATAACTCACGCTTTTATAGGACTTTACAGACTTGCCCTAAAGTGGGGATTTATGGAGGGCAAAAATACTAAAGTATCACGAGCGAGATATAAGCTTTTAATGAGAGTTTTTATAGTAGTTTATATTTTGGTTGGGCTGGCTTCTTTGGCAAAATATATTAGTATCGGGCTTGAACACGATTATAGTGCCGGAGTTAAAAAATATGAAAGTCAAACTATTAAGATGGAGAACCACTAATGAAAGTTATATATACTGATGTTTTAATTATAGGTGGTGGTTTAGCAGGTCTTCGTGTAGCTACAGGTGTTAAAGAACGAGGTCATGAAGCGGTAGTGCTTTCACTTGTACCGCCTAAACGTTCTCACTCTGCAGCCGCACAAGGTGGAATGCAGGCATCTCTTGCAAATTCTGCAATGGGTGAGGGTGATAATGAAGATGTTCACTTTGAAGATACAATAAAGGGTAGTGACTGGGGAGCTGACCAGAGAGTTGCCCGTATGTTTACCCACTGTGCACCAAAGGCTATACGAGAACTTGCACATTGGGGTGTGCCTTGGAGCAGGGTAAAAAGAGGAGATCATCAGTCAATTATCAATGCCCAAAAGGTAACTATTAGTGAAAAAGATGAAGCTCACGGGCTTATAACTGCTCGTGACTTTGGAGGTACTAAAAAGTGGCGTACATGTTATACGTCTGATGGAACAGGTCATTCGATGCTTTATGCAATGGACAATAAAGCTCATGAAGACAGAGTTGAGATACATGAAAGACTTGAAGCTATGGCTTTAATACATGAAAATGGAAGATGCTACGGTGCAGTAGCAAGAAACTTGATGAGCGGGGAATTAGTCGCTTATGTATCTAAAGCTACAACTATTGCTACAGGCGGATATGGTCGTATATATGAGGTCTCAACAAATGCTATTATCTGTCAGGGAACGGGTCAGGCACTGGCGTTAGAGAGTGGAGTGGCAACTTTGGGAAATATGGAAGCCATTCAGTTTCACCCAACTGCAATAGTACCTGTCGGAATCTTGACTACCGAGGGTTGTCGCGGTGACGGCGGTCTTCTTTTAGATAAAGACGGTTATAGATTTATGCCTGACTATGAGCCTGATAAAAAAGAACTTGCATCTCGTGATGTTGTAAGTCGCCGTATGACTGAGCATATGCGTAAAGGCAAAGGTGTAAAAAGTCGTTACGGTGATCATCTCTGGTTGGATATAACAATTTTAGGTCGTGAACATATAGAAAAAAATCTTCGTGAAGTTAAAGAGATATGTGAGAACTTTTTGGGGATAGATCCCGCAGAAGAGTGGATACCTGTACGTCCTACTCAACATTACTCAATGGGTGGAATACGTACAAAACACACGGGAGAATCTCAAACACTAAAAGGTCTGTACTCTTGCGGTGAAGCGGCTTGTTGGGATATGCACGGTTTTAACAGACTTGGCGGAAACTCGGTAAGTGAGACAGTAGTATCGGGAATGCTCGTAGCTGAATATATTTCAGACTTTTTAGATTCATCAGACAGCGATATAACCATCCATACTAAAAATGTTGAAAAGTTTGTAAAAACAGAACAGGCAAAACTAGACAAACTTTTAGAAAATGAAGGTGGAGAAGATGCTTATGTGCTTCGTCGTCGTATGGAAAAGATAATGATGGAAAAAGTCGGTATCTTTAGAAACGGAAAAGATTTAAAAGAAGCAGTTGATGAGTTAGAAGAACTTTTAAAAAGAAGTAAAAACATAGATGTCTTTCGCTCAAAAAGCCGTGCGGCAAACCCTGCACTTGTAAATGCATATAGAACTCAAAAAATGATAAGGGTAGCCCTTACCGTTGCAATGGGAGCGTACTTAAGAGAGGAGAGCCGCGGAGCACATTCACGTGAAGATTTTCCTGAGAGAAACGATGAAAAATGGCTAAAGCGTACTATCACCTCATGGCCGGATACTGAACAGACACTTCCTACCGTTACATATGAAGATATAGATATATCTGAGATGGAACTGCCACCTGGTTTTAGAGGATACGGTAAAGATATGACTATCCATAATTCTGCTACAAAAGAGGCTCAAGAAAAGGTTGATTCTATTAAAGCCAAGATGGAAGCTGAAGGAAAAGACAGATTTGAGATTCAAGAGGCTCTAATGCCTTTTAAAGATATACTTCCTAAAAAGTATCAAGGTAAAAATGAGAGATTAACAGAAAGGTTGGAAAATGAGTAAAGATAAAGCTCCAAGAATTTTAAAGATAGATATACTTAGATTTGATCCACATGATCCTGAAGATTTTCCAAGCATGGAGCGTTTTGAGATAGAAGAGTCTCATGGAATGACGCTTTTTATAGCCCTAAACGATATTCGTGAGCATCATGATAACTCTCTAAAATATGACTTTGTTTGTCGTGCAGGTATATGCGGGTCTTGTTCTATGCTTGTAAACGGTCGTCCTACTTTAGCTTGTCGTACACTTACTTCGAAACTTGATGAACACATCACATTAGCACCGCTTCCATTATTTGAGCTGATTGGTGATTTATCCGTTTATACAGGTAAGTGGATGCGTGGTTTAAATGAGAAATTAGAGACTTGGATACATGATAAAGAAAATGAATTGAATGTTGATAAGCTAGAAGAAAAAATGGAACCTGAATTAGCAGATGAGATTTATGAGTTAGATAGATGTGTGGAATGTGGTTGTTGTGTGGCAGGTTGTGGTACAATACAGATGAGACCATACTTTAAAGGGGCAGTGGGATTAAATAAGATTGCACGTTATCACTTAGACCCAAGGGATAAAAGAAGTGATGAAGAGTATTACGAGTTAATAGGAAATGAAGATGGTGTGTTTGGTTGTATGACGCTTTTAGGATGCGAAGATGTATGTCCTAAAGATTTACCATTACAGAGTAAAATAGCATACCTAAGACGAATGATGTTAAAAACAGCAGTTAAAAACTAAACAAATATATATAAAGGGTAAGAGTCAATGAGTGGTGAAGAGTTAATTAAAAGATTTGAAAGAGCAGACTGTAATGAAAACAAAGTTTTTTATCAAGCTATGGAGGAAGTTATTTACTCAATAGCACCTTTGTTAGAGTCTGATGAAAGATATAAAGAAAACTCTATTATAGAGCGTTTGGTTGTACCTGATAGAATTATAAAATTTAAAGTTGTCTGGATGGATGATAATCAAAATATCCAAGTAAATACAGGATTTCGTGTACAGTTTAATAATGCTCTTGGACCATACAAAGGCGGACTTCGTTTTCATCCGACAGTTAATGAAGGTGTATTGAAATTCTTAGGGTTTGAGCAGATATTTAAAAATGCACTTACAGGACTTCCTATAGGTGGTGCTAAGGGTGGTAGTGATTTTGACCCTAAAGGTAAAAGTGACTTTGAAGTTATGAAGTTTTGTTCTGCATTTATGACCGAACTTCATAAGTATATAGGTGCTCGTATTGACGTTCCCGCAGGTGATATAGGAGTCGGAGCTCGTGAAATAGGATACCTTTTTGGAGAGTATAAAAAAATTACATCTACATATGATGGAATACTTACAGGAAAACCTTTTATGTTCGGTGGTTCACTTATGCGTCCAGAAGCTACAGGATACGGGCTTATATATTTTACTCAAACAATGTTAGAACTTGAAGAAAAAGAACCCCTTGCTGGTAAAATATGTACGGTAAGCGGTAGTGGAAATGTAGCCCTTCATGCCATTGAAAAACTTTACCACTTAGGTGCTATACCTGTTTCATGTTCAGATTCCAAAGGTACTATCCATCATCCAAAAGGGGTTGATTTAGAACTTTTAAAAGAGATGAAATTTGTTAAACGTGTATCTTTAGAAGATTATGTAGATACTCATCCGGATGCAAGGTATATACCTAAAGATGATTACCCTGAAGAAGGTCATGCAGTGTGGGACATACCATGTTATGCAGCATTTCCATGTGCTACTCAAAATGAACTTACAGGTATGGATGCACAAAACCTTATTGCAAACGGTGTTGAGGTTGTAGCTGAGGGTGCAAATATGCCATCGACTCCAAAAGCAATAAATGACTTTTTATCTCATAAAATATGTTTTGCACCTGCAAAAGCTGCAAATGCAGGCGGTGTTGCGGTAAGCGAGTTTGAAATGGCTCAAAATGCTGCTATGGGTAAATGGAGTTTTGAAAAAGTTGATGAAAGACTTAAAACAACTATGCAACAGATAGCAAAACGTGTAGTTTTAACAGCACAAGATTACGGTGTTGAAGGTAACTATGTTGATGGTGCTAATATAGCAGGTTTTAAAAGAGTTGCGGATGCTATGATAGCTGAAGGTATCTAAAAGTGAATCCTTTTTTTAGTGAACAACTTTCAAAGATTAAGGGAATAAATGAATATCAATTTATTCAAGATATAAATGTTGTTCTAAATAGCTTTGGTCTTAGTGTAGTAAAAATACTGCTTATACTTTTTATATCTCTATTCTTATTTATATTAAGAAAATATTTTTATTCTTTTGTGGAAAAAATATTTGTAAAACTAAACTATACTAAAAAAAAGTCACATGAAATATTATTATCTTTAAAGAGTGTATTTGAGTATTTGTTAATATTTATAAATATTGAGATTATTATATATATATTGAATGATTTTAAATCTATAGAGTTTGTAAGTATGTTTTTTACAATCGTTTATATCATCATGTTAACTCTTGCAGTTTATAAAGTTGTAAATAAAATAGCAGCCATAAAAATAAATGCAATAGACAGTTCAAAATCAAAAATAAAAGCATCTGTTATAAACGTAGGTATAAAAATAGTCAACTTTATGATTTTGATTACGGGTTTACTCGTAATCCTTCACTCTGCAGGTGTAAACTTAACTGCTGTACTATCTGGTCTTGGAATAGGTGGTTTTGCAGTAGCACTGGCAGCAAAAGATTCTCTTGCAAACTTTTTTGGAACACTCTCAATCCTTTTAAGTGATACATTCAGGCAAGGTGACTGGATTGTAGCTGATGGAGTCGAGGGGACAGTTGTTGAGATAGGACTTCGCGTAACTATAATCCGTACGTTTGACAATGCTCTTATATCTGTTCCAAATGCAAACCTAGCAAATGCCGATATTAAAAACTGGAACAGACGTGAACTGGGTCGTCGAATAAAGATGAGCCTAGGAGTTAAGTATGACTCAAAAAGCCAAGATATTAAAAATGCTATACAAGATATAAGAGAGATGCTTATAAACCATCCGCATATAGCTTCACAAAATACTGAAATAAACAGAAGTGCAAAACAGGAAACCAAGATGATATCTTATGAAGATGCACACGGTATAAAGCAAACACTTTTGGTTTACTTGGATGAGTTTGGCGGCTCAAGCATAAACATACTTGTATATTGTTTCTCAAAAACCGTAAACTGGGCTGAATGGTTGGAAGTCAAAGAGGACGTTATGCATAAAATAATGGAAATCTTTGAGAAAAACAACTTAGAATTTGCCTTTCCTTCTATGTCTATATATAAAGAGAATTAAAGTTTAACCACTTTTTTTCTTAATCATAAAAATAATTCACTTATCAACCTAGCAAAATAAATAATTAATAAAATTATAAATACTTACAATACTAGAGTGGATTTTGTTGGTTATCATCATGCAATTAACATAGGCGTAAACAAAACCATATTTATTACAATATAATCACATTAATGTTTATTTTAGATTAATTTTGTAGTATTTTATATTTATTTTAAAAGGATTATAAATGTTAAAAAATATTATGATGTCTTTGGCATTAGTTCTTATGTTGACTGCTTGTGGAAGTGACAGTAGTTCTAGCCCTGAAGTTGCTTCTATAGAAAGCCCTGAAAATACTCAGGACACTACAATTACATATAATGGAATCACATATGGCAGTGTTATATCAAGTGCCACGGGTAGAACTTGGTTAGACAGAAATTTAGGTGCTGAAAAAGTATGTAACCCTGAAGTGACTGAGAGTGCTTGTTGGGGAGACTTATATCAGTGGGGTAGAGAAGCTGATGGACACCAAGAAACTAACAGTACATTTGTAGACTCTTTAGCGGCAGATATTGTGAATGTTGGAAATGCATTCTTAGGCGGAAACACTGAAGACTGGACTACAGCTGATGAAAACGGTAGTGAGAGAAAAATAAATTGGAACAAAACTGATGGTTCGGTAATATGTCCAGTCGGCTACAGAGTACCAACAGTAGCAGAGTTTGAAAACGAGATAGATGGATTAGATTTAAATAATTCTAATGATATTTTAAACAGCTTTTTAAAACTTCCTATTACACAATATAGAAAACCAGAGGATGGCAGTAAAAGTTATGTAAGTATTGGTGTATATCATACTCAAGATATTTATGTTGATACTACAGTAAATGTCACTTATGATAATCATATAATAACCTTTAATTCAACCAGTATAGACACTAATGGAACTGCTGACTTTCATTTTGGACTCCCTGTTAGATGTATAAAAGACTAGATAAAATAAAGGATATATAATGAAAAAAATTAGTTTGGCAATAATAATTGCATTGAGTTTTTTAATGTCTGGATGTGGTTCTTCTCAACCAAGTGTACCAAAGGTACAAACAAGTGAAAAGTTTAAAGTTGGAGGGATAAAATTTTATCTTTCTGAAAAAGTTAAAAGTGATATTAAGTATCACACTCAGGAAGAATTTACAACAATGTTAACGGATAGTATATCTAGTTCTTTGGAGGAAAAAGGTTATCTATCTACTAGTCCTGATATGAATGAGATAAATATAAAAGTAAATTATCAAAGAAAATATGTTGGTGAAGATACACCTTTTCCTTCTGATTCTTTAGCTTATCCTGTGTTTAGTTATAACATTACAGTTTTAGATGGAACAAAAGAATTAACTGAAATCAATAAAAACGATATGCAATATAGGGGTAGTTTTACTATGAATCTTAAAGTTATGGCAGCTCAATTGAAAGAGAAAAAATATGAGATTGATTTTATAAAAGCTTTATCAAACTCTATTGCAAAAGATATTATTAATTTAAAAAGCTAATTTATTTGCTTATTCCCATTATCTTCAATGGGAAAGCAAAATTACACTACACTATACAAATAACATAATCAATTTACAATAAAAGCAAAAACAAAAAATCATAAAAAGAGAAAATACGATTGTAACGAGCCGTTCAAAAAGTTTTCAAGAACATTTTGATAGTATACAAACAAGAGAAGATAGAAACTTCTCTATAATTAATGCATATTTAGATGGTCACTCACAAGTAGAAATCGTACAATATTTAGGAGTATCAAAATCGTTAATATCAAAGGTAGTAAAAAGTGGAGATTCATTCGCAGGGGTGTAATTATGGAAATGACATCGGTATACAAACAGGAATAAGCTCTCAAATAGAGGTACTCCAGGAAAACTCTAATAATTTAAATATACATATGCATTCACAAGGAAATATCATTACATCTAAGGGTGCTAAAAATACTGATAATGGGCATAGTTACAATAGTTACGGTTCGCCTATAGGTGATGATACTATGAACAGTGTTTTTAAAAATGATATAGGAGATAAACCTATAGTACAAAAAAATGATGGAGATTATGTCAGTTATCCATTAAATATATTTGATCCATCTACTTACTCACTACCCGGACATCCAACGGAAAACTACGGGACAGCTAAAGCAAAAAAAGAGAAAGCTCTTATTAAATAGGAAAAAATATGTATAAAATCATTTTATTATCAATAGTAAGTTTAGCATTTATAACTGCTTGTTCAAGGCCCAATTTTATGGGTGCAGAAATGTATAATAGCTTAAAAGGGTTTTATGCTGAAAGATGGTATCTAAATCCTGAATATAATGAAGATGAAATACCAAAAGGTACAAAATTTTATGGTGTTAGTGCAGATAAAATTAAGCATAAATTTATTGTTAGATATTATATTATTAAACCTAATGGAAATAATATGGAAGAAATTCCAAAAAAAGACATGTGGATGGTAAAACAAGAGAATTATTTATATGTTAAAGATATAAATAATAAGTTTATAAAGTCTGAGTATGCTCCAGGGGGAAAGTATGATTTAAAATTTATACCAATTAAAGAGTGTATAGATTCTAAATGGTGTAAACTATATGAAAATATGTATGATAAAGAGTTATATATAAAAAGGTCTGCTATTGAGCAGAGGTAAAAATGTAAAAGAAAATATACCCCTGTGAGTGAATCTCCACTTTTAGTTTAAACTTCAAAGATTCTCAGTCAATCCCTCCGCTAACTTCAAAATCTCATCTTTTCTAGTAAGCCCGTCTATAAACCTTTGAGGGATTCCTTGGATTCCGACTTGTGCACCGACCAAAGCTCCAGTGAGCATAGCTCTTGCCATATTTTGTCCGCCACCGTTTAGTGCATGTAACACTGCATTTTCAAAGTTATTTTTATATGTAGCTGTTAAAAAGTATACAGCTGGGACTATGTGGTAGATGGCACAGGGCATCCCGTACACCAGTGATGCTTTCCATGCAGGTTCTATTTTTATACTTTCATCTTCAACGGCTTGAGTTATGAACATTGGAGTTAGAAGTGCATCAGGAGAAGAGAAAACACCATCCCTGTTTGGCTCTTTTACACCTAGTTTTGGAGGTTTGAAACTGTCGGTAGTTACAGCGTGAAAAGGGAGCTTTTTATCTTTTACCATATCCATAAGTTTTACTGAAAGCTTAGAGTTAAAAGGCTCTCCAATTATGAGCTGAGATAGAACAGCCGAGTAGGCAACTGTTATAGATGCTACTGTTGCATCTATCTGGGTGACATTTGTATTTTCCCATACATTTTTTGCCATGGCTTTTGGGTCTTTTGCGTAGTAAATCGCAATAGCCAAAACTCTCTCAATTGCCTCTGTAGTATCGGCTAACGTACCTATCTCATCCCAAGAACATTTTCCTTTGATTCTTTGATCGTATGATGCTCTTATTGACTGAGAGGTGTATCCTCCCGGACCTGAGTTAGGGGTACCGTCCATTTTAGGAAATAAATCTTCATCAAGTCTCTTGGTAAAATCCTCATTGTTATAACCCTTGTTTTCAA
>JAPHSI010000095.1 GCA_026193155.1 Sulfurimonadaceae bacterium
AAAAAATATCGGTGGTAAACCTATTATAAACTCTGTTAATCTTGAAGACGGAGAAGAGAAGTTTGACGAAGTTTGTCAGCTCGCTAAAAAATTTGGTACAAGTTTAGTATGTCTGACTATAGATGAAATCGGTATGGCAAAAACAATCGAACATAAATTAGAAGTTGCAGATAGGATAATTGAGCTTGCGACTAACAAACATGGACTTAAAAAAGAAGATCTTATTTTTGACGTACTTACATTCACTCTAGGAAGCGGTGATGAAGAGTATCTAGATGCCGGTATAAATACCATTGAAGCAATAAGACAGCTACGTCTTAAACATCCCGAAGTCGGAGCTGTTTTAGGACTATCCAACATCTCATTCGGGCTTGATAAAGATGCAAGACCGTATCTTAATTCCATGTTTTTACACCACTGTGTAGAAGCGGGTCTCACAAGTGTTATTATAAATGTTAAACATATAATTCCAATAAGCAAAATCTCTCAAGAAGATCAAGATGTTTGTAACAATCTTATATTTAACAAAACACAAAATGCTCTTTTTGAGTTTATAGAGCACTTCTCATCTAAAGAGGCCGTGGATACAGATGCATTAGATGAAGAGTATCTTGCTATGAGCAATGAAGAAAAAATCGCCAAACTTTTAATGGACGGGGATAAAGAGAGAATGATTCCTCTTGTTGAAGAGGTACGTCACACCATAGCACCGGAGAAAATCGTAAATGAAATTCTTATAGATGCTATGAAAGTTATTGGTGAACTCTTTGGTTCAGGTCAGATGCAACTGCCATTTGTGCTCCAATCTGCCGAGACAATGAAAACTACAGTTGATTATCTAAACCCATATCTGCCAAAAGTTGAAAAAGAGGTAGATACTACTCTTGCTCTTGGAACTGTAAAAGGTGATGTTCACGATGTCGGTAAAAACCTTGTAGATATTATACTTACGAACAACGGTTTTAAAGTAAACAACTTAGGTATTAAAGTTGAGCTTGAAGATTTTATTCAAGCTACAAAAGACGGTCATATATCGGCGTTTGGTATGAGTGGTCTTTTAGTAAAATCAACCCAAGTTATGAAAGAAAACCTAGAAGCTCTAAAAGCACAGGGAATTGACATACCGATTCTTTTAGGAGGGGCCGCTTTAACAAGAAGTTTTATAGACGAGTTTTGTCGTCCCTTTTATGATGGACCGATATTTTACTGTAAGGATGCGTTTGACGGTGTAACCGCTATGAGTAGAATCGAGGCTGGAAACTTTGATACAGACTTGCACGGTAAAGAGGCGCAAGAAAAAGTTGTAAAAGAGAAAAAAGAAGTAGTTATCCCACCGTTTCATGAGCTAAAGATGCCTTCTCGCGACGTGAAAATTCCAATTCCGCCTTTTTGGGGTAGACGTGAGATTAAACTCACAGATGCACAAATAGAGATGGCATTTGACTGGATAAACCATAAGATACTTTTCAAATCTCGTTGGGGTTATAGTTCTAAGGGGATAAGCAAAGAAGATTATGAGAAACAACTTGATGAAGTTGTATGGCCTGCATATGAAAAACTTAAAAAGCAGTTCTTGGAAGAGAAGCTATTTGAACCGACTATCCTTTATGGTTATTGGCCATGCAGAAGTGATGACAACACGCTTCTAATCTTTGACGAGAGTGAGGGGTACAACTCAGATGCAGAAGTAAATACTGAGCATCTGGAGCATGTAATGGGAAGGGCTATAATACAGTTTACATTTCCAAGACAATCTAAACAACCTCATCGTGCTTTAAGTGACTTTTTTCATCATGATAGACATGATTGTATAGCTCTTACCTGTGTGAGTGCAGGAGCAAAGCTCAGTGAGATAGAAAAAGGCATCTACGAAGAGGGTAAATATACAGAGTATTATCAGTTTCACGGTCTAGGTGTTGAACTGGCTGAAGCACTCGCAGAGATAGCACATAAGCAGATTAGACTTGATTTGGGTATATCCGAGGGTGAGGGCTCAACACTTAGTGATGTTCAGATGAACAAATATCAGGGTAGCCGTTACAGTTTTGGTTATGCAGCATGTCCGGACTTGGAACTTAACCGTCCATTGTTTGATTTGCTAAAGCCTGAAGAATTCGGCATAGAGCTTAGTGAGACTTTCCAGATTCACCCTGAGCAATCTACAAGTGCATTAGTTGTGTACCATCCTAATGCTACTTATTACAATGTATAAAATTTAACAGCTCAGGAAGTTCGGTAATCTTTTTAACTCTATAACTTGCATCCGAGAAGTCATGTGTCTTAGTAAACTCGTTGTAAACTATGGCACACTCTATACCCGCATTTACGGCTGAAGAGAGACCTCGCTTTGAATCTTCTACAATTATACATTCATCTTTAGATGCACCAAAAAGTTCCATACCTTTTAGATATGGATCCGGATGCGGTTTTGAGCGTGGGTAATCCTCAACACACAAAACAAACTCCATAAAATCTACAATTCCCCTTGAATCATGTGCAAGTTCAAAATCAACTCGTCTTGAGGTAGTTACTATACCCATCTTAAAATCTTTACTTAGTTTTTCTAAAGTATCAAGCACACCATCTATAGCTATATCTTTTGTTTTTATATATTCTTGATAGTATCTGTCTCTTTGCTCTCTAGCAACTATAATCTTATCTTCAGATATGCCAATTTCTTCTGCTATTACCCATGCCCTTTGACCTTTAGCCATAATATCCATATAACGCTCGTAAGTAAGCTCCAAATCAAAGAACTCTTTTAAAGCTCGTTTACTCGCTTCAAAATACCAAATTTCGGTTTCTATTAAAACACCATCGTTATCAAACAATATATACTTTTTCATATTCATATGGTTACTAAATATCGCTTAAAATTTAATACCAATATTGAGGATATACTTTTTTTGGATGTAAATTTATATACAAAACAGCTACAAAAAGCAATATAGCAGCACCACTGAAACTTGGGAATAATAAGTAATCAAAATCTGCATTTAATAAAAATACTATCAAAGGATTTGACCCCGCAGGAGGATGTACTGTACTTGTAATTAGCATAACCGATATCGAAGTAGCTAAAGCAAGTGCCATAGACCACCAAGCATCTCCAATGATATGCAAAAAGCAAAGACCAATAAAAGTAGAAAACAGATGTCCTAAAATTAAATTCCTAGGCTGAGAAAATGGACTTTTAGGATATGCAAATAATAATACACATGAGGCACCAAAAGAACCCATTACAAAAAGTAAATTATAACTCATTGTAAAGTAGCCTATTATGCTTATAGCTATAAAACCACCTATCCAAGCAAATATAACTTCACTTATATCAGGTGATTTTACAGTATTTGCATTTTCTCCGTAGAACTTTTTAAAATATCTCATATTAGTCCTTTTCTATTTATCGTATTTAAGAGAAAAACTATTTTTCTCTAACTTTATATTTGTAGTAGTTATTTTTACTTTGATTTTTTTCTTTTCGTTTTGTTCTTGTATAACAGTACTTGCTTCCCCGCTTATATGTAATATTTTATTTTCTTTAAAATCAACTACAATAATATTTACATTTGGATTTGTATAAATATTTCCTAAAGAGTTGTACATATTATTTCCTGGATAGTCATCAAACTCTAAATTATTTGAAGATGTAACTCTTAAAAATCCTTTTTGACCTCCCTTATGGGAAACGTCTACCCCTCTTTCATTGTGACATGAAGATAGAAAAAAAGTATCTGTATTTTCAATTATAGTTTTGCACTCTTTATTAAATTTTGAATAATGATATAGTTTAAAACTATCTTGAAAATTTATTTCATCTACAAGTTTTCTATCATGTATATACTTTGGACAATTTGCAT
>JAPHSI010000022.1 GCA_026193155.1 Sulfurimonadaceae bacterium
CAATTCTGTATTGAGTATAAGTTCTCTGACTCTTTTTGCTTTTTCTTGCAGTTGTGATGTGTCTGTAGCATCCAGGTCTTTAAGCGTGTCGTGTATCTTCTCTTTAAGGTTATCTTGTTGTAAAAGTAACCAATACGCATTGCTTGTTGTAGCAAAACCGTTTGGAATATTTATCCCTTTTTGAGATAGTTGATTATACATCTCGCCAAGAGAGGCATTTTTACCCCCTACTTGCGGGATGTCATTTATTGAGAGTTGATTGAAAAAGCGTATATAATTCATAAAATACCTTTTCGTAATGAGTTTATACTTTATTTAAAAGAATCCCATACGTTGTTTTTATTGAAGTACCAAAGAGCAAATGGTATCTCAAATATAAAAAAACTAAGTGCGCTAAACCAGAACCAATCTAGTGTAAAAAAAATAGCATTAAACTCTATATATGAGCCATAAAATAAAAAAGCAGATATACCAATAGCTACTACAAAAGAGATCAAGTCATATTTTGCTAACTCTATAGCATCTGCTCCTGCTATACGTGGGAAAAACCAAAAGTACGAGAACGATAATATAAAGAGATTTAAAAGTATGACTATTATTTCTGGGTTTTGCATTCTTTATTTTATCTCTTGTAATGCCTTTATTACATCATCTAAATTTTCTAAAGGGATATGTACTTTCCATTCAGGATCATTTTCTTTGCCGGATAAAGAGATGCCTATACTTGCAACCGTATTACTATCTGGACCATATGGTTTTTCTATTTTTGTTATAGATATTATGCCCCTGTTCGTACCACTTAATTCTATAGTTTTTGACATTTAAAATCCTTCTATGATTAATTTATTTGATATAGTTTATCTGATTTGGAAAAAACTTTCAAGATATGTATGATAAAATAATTTTGCAATTGAGGGATTGCATGAGAAAAAAGGGGTTGAATTGATTAAGTTTTTTATATTATCTATATTTTTTATATTTACATCACCGTTATTTTCTAAAACAGATTCTATACTGATTTTACATTCTTATTCACAAGGATATCCCTGGACAAAAGGTCAACATGTAGGTTTTTTAAAAGAATTCGGTAAATCAGATACTGACGTATCTATATATACGGAATCTTTAGATACGAAAAGATTAGATTTTACAGAGTCGTATCAAGACTTTTTTGCTGAATATCTTTCCAAAAAATATTTTGGTATTTCACCTGCACTAATATATGTCACAGATGATAATGCATTGTCATTTTTACAAAAATACAAAAATACTTTATTTCCAAATTCTGCCGTTGTTTTCTCTGGTGTAAATAAAATAGAAGTTTATAGTAAATTAGATAAAAAGTTTTATACGGGAGTTTTTGAAAAAAAAGAGCTTAGTGAAAATATAAAATTAATTAAATATTTTGCTCCAAAAATAAAAGATATCTACTTTATAGGGGATAATTCAAGTACTTATAAATCAATCAAAAAAGAACTTCTAAAATCTATGATGAAGTTTCCAAACTTTAGGGCACATTTTATTGCAGAAAATAAGATATCAAAAATTATAAATAAACTCTCTAATATGAATGAATCTATTTTTTTGTTAACAACAATTGGGAAATTCAAAGATGATAACAATCAAATAATGACTTTAAAAGATTCTCTTAAAATGCTAAATGTATCTAATAAACATATAATTATGACTATGGAAGATGTCTATATGCACGAGGGAATACTTGGGGGTTATGTTACAAGTTCTCATGAACAAGGTAAAAGTGCTGCGAAACTAGCTCTTAAATTTTTAAATGGTACTTCTTTAGAAGATATATGGTATGAATTTTTGAGTCCAAATCGTTATTATTTAAATCAAAAAAATATGGATTTCCATAATATTAAATTACCTGAATCTATAGAAAATCAAGCTATTATAATAAACAAAACAGTTTCATTTTGGGATAAGTATACTAATATAATAAAGTCAATATTTATACTTTTACTAGTTATGATATTTATATTACTTATTGAGTTGATATACATTTACAGAAGTAAAAATAAAGTTATAAAAGCCCGATCACAAGAGTTAGAAAACAATCAAAAAATATTAGAAGCAAAAAAAGATGTACTTGAGAGTTTATCTGAAGAACAACATAATCTTCTGTCTTTGTTTGATAAAGGGGAAGCTGTATTATTTAAATGGAAAAATAATGAAACATGGGATGTAGAGTATGTGTCTCAAAATGTATCTAAACTACTTGGATACAGTGTTAAAGATTTTATTAGTGCAGATGTCCCTTATGGTTCTTTAATTAATCCTAATGATATTAGTCATGTTATTGATGAGGTTACTAAAGCAATAGATGATAATGTTGATTCATTCAAGCATAAACCTTATAGACTAAACACAAAAACAGAAGGTGAAAAGTGGATTTTAGATTATACGGTTACACAAAAAGACGAGTTTGGTAAAATAACTCATTTTGTAGGTTATCTTATAGATATTACAGAACGAAATAAATTTGAAAAAGAGTTGTTAAAAGCTAAAGAAGAAGCTGAACAAGCAACAAAGGTTAAAAGTGAATTTTTAGCCAATATGAGTCATGAGATTAGAACACCAATGACAGGTATATTAGGATTTATAGAACAGCTCTCAAAAGA
>JAPHSI010000049.1 GCA_026193155.1 Sulfurimonadaceae bacterium
AACATAAGTATGATGTTAAATAATGCAGGGTTTATTAAACTACTTGAAGAAGAAAAATGGAAACTTGTTGAGGGAAAAAAATATTATATAACTAGAAATGATTCGTCTGTAATAGCATTTACATATTCTACAAATCAAAATTATGTAATGGTCGGTGCTCATACTGATTCTCCCAACTTAAAGCTAAAACCAAATGCAGTTATAAAAGAACACGGTGTTGTTAAATTTGGAGTTGAGCCATATGGGGGTTTACTCTTAAATCCATGGTTTGACAGAGATCTCTCACTTGCGGGACGTGTTACTTATCTTGATTCAAAAAATATAATAAAAGATACTTTGATAGATGCTAAGAAAAAAATTGCCATAATTCCGTCATTGGCAATTCATTTGGATGAAAAAGCAAACTCTGAGAGAACTATCAACATGCAAACGGATATTTCACCGATACTTACGACAAATGATGACTTTGACTTTGAAGAGTTTATAAAGTGGCAGCTTGAGAAAAATGATATTAGAGATGCAAAAGAGATATATGCAAATGAGCTTAGTTTTTATGATACGCAAAATGCTTCATATGTTGGTCTGCGTGATGATTTTATAGCTTCGGCAAGGCTTGATAATTTGCTTTCTTGTTATGTAGGGCTTTTAAGCATCTGTAGTGTTGAGGCAAATACGCCTATGATGTTTATTGCAAATGACCATGAGGAAGTAGGAAGTGAGAGTACCTCAGGTGCTAGCGGTAGCTTTTTAGAAAACACTCTTAGACGAATATATCCTGACTATGAAGATTATGTGCAGATGCTGCGTTCATCTACGCTAATGAGTGCTGACAACGCACATGCAGTGCATCCAAACTATTCCTCAAAACATGATAAAGAACATTCCCCTAAAATGAATAAAGGTGTTGTAATAAAGATAAATGCAAATCAGCGCTATGCATCAAACTCTAAAACAATTTCGAAGTTTATGAATGTAGCTTCAAGTATAGGTGAAGAGTATCAGCAGTTTGTAACTCGCAGTGATATAAGATGTGGTTCAACTATAGGTCCTTTAACTGCAACAAGATTAGGAATTGAGACAATAGATGTTGGATTACCTACTTTAGGGATGCACTCTATACGTGAGTTAGCAGGAAGTAACGATGCATATTCTTTATATAAAATTATATTAGGGTATACCGCTTGAGTGAAAATCAGATAACGCAAGAGGAACTAACTCTTTTAATTGAGCAGACCTATAAGGTTGAAAATGAGTTCAATGAATTAAAACAATCATATGAACATCTTCAGGGGACTGTTGAGAGAGTTGTTGAGTTTTTACCAAATGCTATATGGATTTTAAATGAAAACGGAGAAGTTTTTCTACAAAACTCTAAAGCCAGAGAATTATGGCAGTTATTTGATATTATGGAGTTTAGAGATGATGATTATGAGCTAAATTTTGAAGATAGGTCATATATAGTAAAAAGTTCAACCCATAAAGATAAAAAGATGTTTTCATGTACGGATATAACAGAACAAAAAAGAAGAGAAAATCTTGCGACTATGGGACAAATGGCAGCACACTTGTCACATGAAATAAGAAATCCAATTGGCTCGATTTCACTCCTTAGTTCAACTCTGAAAAAACGTGTAATTCCTGAAAATATCCCTATTGTTGAAGAGATACAAAAATCAATTTTTAAGATAGAAAGAATTATAAAAGCCACGTTGATGTTTTCAAAAGGTATCAGGATAAATAAAAAGGCTTTTAAATTCTCAAAACTTAAAGAAAATCTTCTTAGTGATTGTGGAAGTTACGGTTATTCTAAAGATATAAGTTTTATAATGCCTGAAGATGATTTCGAGATAGAGGGAGACTTTGACCTTTTAGAGATACTATTCAGCAATTTTTTATTTAATGCAATAGATGCAATAGAATTGGATGATGAAGATGATGGAATTATTGAATTGACTTATGAGTATGAAAAAAATATGCATAAATTTTGTATATATGACAGTGGTATAGCTATAGAGAATAAAAAAGAACTCTTTGAAGCTTTTAAATCTACAAAAGTAAAAGGTAACGGTTTGGGGCTTGTTCTTTCTGCCCAAATAGCTGAAGCTCATGATGGTAAGGTTATACTATTAGAATCTGAGAAAAAAGGATTTGGTATATATATTGCTTAGCGACCTTTAAATAAAGGTCTGAACATGGAAAAACATAATTTAACTAATATTATAGAATATGTAAAAATTGATGAATTTTATGTTGTTTGTCATTTTAGGTGTAAAGTAAAAAATAAGACAATAATTAGTAAAATTCCTTTTGAACCATATGATGGGAAAATAGAATTTACATGGCAAGATGTTGTACTTCATCCCATTAAATCGTACAATAGATATTACCATACACCTATAAAAATATTTGACACATGCGAAGATGAAAACACTTTAGTTCAAAAAGCATTTGATAAAGTATCAAAATATTTTAAATGGGATGCCAGACTAAAAACATATGTATATATTTAGGAAATATAATGGAAAAAGAAAAAATAATTGTTCCCAGAGGCTCATTAGACTTTTACAAATATGAAAAAGATGGATTAATGTACTATGAATTTGATGCTACAAGATGCTCTCCTCCAGAACCTATGGTAAATGCAATAGCAGGTCTTAGCCTGTTAAAAGAGGCTAATGAAAGACTTGTAGGTCTTTTTTTCCATGTACCGTCACCACTTTTTGCAAGAATCGGTGATGAATTCAGTTATGAGATAAATGAGCTAGATAGTGGCGATATTAGGGTTGAATTTAAAATACCTTAAATGAAAAAAAGTTTATATTTAGCAGTTTTTCTATTTTTAATTTTTACAGGTTGTTCAACAGAACCATTAAAACCTATTGTTGTCAAACCCTTAAGTGCAAAAATAAATTACCAAAAAGATATAAAACCAATACTGGACAAAAGATGTGTAACATGCCATTCATGTTATAACTCCCCATGTCAATTAAAATTAAGTTCTTTTGAAGGCTTAGACAGAGGTGCTACAAAGGAAGAAGTTTATCTAGGAGAGAGACTTTCTTCTCAAAATCCGACTAGACTTTTTATAGATGCCAAGAATACACATCAATGGAGAAAAAAAGGTTTTGTAAGTGTGACAGAATCAAATTCTAGCACAGGTACAAACAACTCTTTAATGTTGCAAATATTAGCACATAAAATGAGAAATCCTAAAAGTATCGGTGATTACCATTCTGAAGAAGATTTAACTTGTGTAAAAGATGTAGAAGAGTTAGCCGAGTATCTTGATGAAAATCCATATAATGCTATGCCATTTGGGTTCCCTCCTTTAAAAAGTAATGAGTTTGAGCTTATAAAACAATGGTTATATCAAGGTGCAAAATTTACACCACTTAGATATTCGTCTCCGCCAAAAGAACTTAGAAAGTTTGAGGATTTTTTTAATAAAAGAGATGCAAAACATTCCATGAGTGCTAGGTATATTTATGAGCATCTGTTTTTAGCTCATATCTCTTTTAAATCAAAACCGGATGAGTTTTACGAGATTGTCCGTTCATCTACACCAAGTCCTGAACCTATAGATATTATAGCGACCCTCCGTCCGTATGATAATCCTAAAGTTGATAAATTTTACTACAGATTTAAAAAAATAGATTCTACAATCGTACATAAAACACATATGGTTTATAATTTAAGTTACGAAAAACTTGAGCGTTTTAAAGAGTTGTTTATAAAACCGACATGGGATGAAACCCCTTATATCATCGGATATAGTTCAAAAAACAATGCAAATCCTTTTATAGTTTTTTCTCAAATTCCTGCTAAATCAAGATATCAGTTTTTACTAGATAATCGTGAATATATAATCCGAACTTTTATACGTGGTCCTGTATGTAAAGGTCAAATAGCATTAAATGTTATACATGACCATTTTTGGGTGACCTTTATGAAACCTGAGTATGATCTTTCTACAAAATACAGCGGGTTTTTAAAGTCACAATATAAGAATCTTGAATTGCCGATAAAAGAGGGTAGTGATATGGCACTACTTGAAACTTTTACGGACGGTTATAATGATAAAGCCGTAAAATATTATATAAATAGACAAAAACTTTATGATGAAGTATACAAAGATGGACTTGATGAGAATAGTGTTACGGGTGATATTTTAACTATTTATAGACATTTTGACAGTGCATCTGTACATAATGGTGCTTTAGGAAATTTACCTAGGACTGCTTGGGTAATTGACTTTCCATTGTTTGAACGTATATATTATGCACTTGTGGCAGGATTTGATATATTTGGAAATATTGGACACCAAGTGAGTGTCAGAAGATACATGAGTAGGTTAAGGGTTGAAGGAGAGAGCTATTTTTTAAATCTTCTTCCAAAAGATGATAGAACAAAAATCTTTAAATCTTGGTATATAGATAGTGAAGATGACGAGCTGTTTTATTTTTCAAAAAATGAAGCAAAAAAGGTATATAAAAAAGTAGATTCTAAACGAGAATTTTTAGAGTCCATTATTAAAGAGTTTGATACTTTAAATTATGTAAAAGCCAATCAACGACCATCACAAAAACCAAAAAATTATCGTTCTAAAAATGACTACATACAAGGCTTTCGTTCTCTGATTTCAAAAGGAAATAACTTTATTATCCATGTAAACGGTTCAAACTCAAATTTAGCATATATCCGTATAAAAAACATACCTGATGAAGATGATAAAGTTTTATCCGTTGTAGTAAATAGATGGCATGATAATGTATCTTTTATGTTTGATGAAGAGGATAGACTTAATCCAGATAAAGATGAGATGAACTTTATAGAAGGTTTTGTAGGATCTTATCCAAATCTTTTTTTAGTTGTAGATTACAATGAGTTACCTGATTTTATTGATATGTTGCATAATTATGATGGAAGTGATAAATATATACAAAGATTTATGAAATATGGAATTATGCGTTCTGATAAAGATTTTTGGAAACATTATGATTGGTTTCAAGAAAGGTTTTTTAAAGACAACCCTCATGAAGCAGGACTCTTTGACTTAAACAGATATTACTACAAAGCATTTGATTAATGTAACACTCTGTTAGCTTATAAAAACTATAATATATTTTTTTTAACTCAAGGGATATTATGAAAATAGTTTTAAATATATTTAGTTCAATGAAAACTATGGCTGTTTTAATGTTAATCTTCGCTTTTTCTGTTGGATATGCGACATTTGTGGAAAATGATTTTGGTACTATTACCGCTAAAGCTGAGATTTATAATGCAAGATGGTTTGAAGTTTTACTTGGACTACTAACAATTAACCTAATTATAAATATAGTGAAATTTAAAATGTTTAGCATAAAAAAAGCTTCTATATTTATGTTTCACTTTGCTTTTATTATAATCATTATCGGTGCTGCTATAACACGCTATATAGGTTATGAAGGTACTATGCATATTAGAGAAGGTGCAAGTTCTAATACAATGCTAAGTGCAGATACATATTTTAGTGTAAGTGCAAGTATAGATGGTAAAACTGCAAGCAGTGAGGAGGGCGTTTACTTATCAAAACGTTCTAAAAACTCGTTAAGTTCTACTCTAAATGTAGCAGGTAAAAAGATAGATGTTAAACTAGTTAGATATATTCCTGATGTTATAGAAGCTTTAGAAGAAGCTAAAGATGGAGTACCTACTTTAGATATGATGGTAACAGGAAGTGGTTCAGGTGAGCCTTTAACTCTTAGAGAGGGTGAATACTACGAATTTCC
>JAPHSI010000160.1 GCA_026193155.1 Sulfurimonadaceae bacterium
ATTTAGCGATTTTCTATTTTTATTTCCAGCTTCTATCTTAGGGTATATTGTTACAGCATTTTTATTATCAAAAGTTGTTCCAAATGAAGTTCCTGAGTTTGATATAACCAAAGAGAAAAAACCTGAGATGATGGCCGGTGCGAAAGTTGTTATGGCACTTGGTGTGTTTACTATTTTTTCAGCTGTAATGTCTCATCAAGTATTGCATTTACCTGCAATGTGGGGTATGATGTTTGGTTTGGCATTATTGAAAATTCATGCATATAAACTTAAAAAGATTCACGGAAAAGGACATTTTGATGTTTTTTCATCTATGAGTAAAATTGAAAACAATACTTTAATGTTTTTCTTTGGTATATTAGCAGCAGTCGGTGCATTATATTTTATTGGATGGCTAGCCTTAGCTTCTGTAGTATATGAACCCTCGGTGCTTGGTCCAACAGCATCAAATATCGGTGTTGGTTTTTTATCTGCTATTGTTGATAATGTACCTGTTATGTCTGCCGTAATTAAAGCAAACCCTGATATGGCTCATGCTCAATGGATGTTAGTTACACTTACTGCCGGTGTAGGTGGTTCTTTAATATCATTTGGTTCAGCTGCAGGTGTTGGTGTAATGGGTAAACTACCGGGCGTATATACATTTGGTGCACATATGAAATACTCTTGGACTATACTCATAGGATATATTGTATCAATTGCCGTATGGTATGTACAGTTTGAAATGTTAGGATTTGGTGCCTAGCCTAACTTACAAGTAAGTACCCTCAATTTTACTTGAGCTTCCGTGAACATTTTTAATAAAATGTTCCATACGCTCAACTTGAGGGTAATAAATTTTTCTTCATATAAAACATTAATCTAACTTATTGTATCCTTTCGAAATTATTTATTTTTCAAAAGGCATTTAAATGACAAATGTTAGCATCATAGTTTTAGATTTTGGTTCTCAATACACTCAGCTTATAGCACGTAGATTACGTGAAGATAAAATATATTGTGAAATTCTTCCTTATCATACATCTGCAAAAGATATAAAAGCAAAAAATCCAAAAGGTATCATTCTAAGTGGCGGTCCATCTTCTGTATATAGTGAAAATGCTTATGAAGTAGACCAAGAAGTCTATAAAATGGGACTTCCTGTTCTTGGTATTTGTTATGGTATGCAAAGAATAGCAGTTGATTTTGGCGGTAGTGTTATAAGAAGTGACCATCATGAATATGGTAAAGCTGAACTCGAAATAGTTGAGCCTGAACACTGTTCACCGCTTTTAGAACAGTGTGAAAGTGGAAGAATTGTTTGGATGAGTCATTCTGACCGTGTGGATGAGTTGCCTGAGGGTTTTAAACCTATCGCAGTAAGTGACAATTCTCCATTTGCAGCTATAGCTAATGAAGAAAAACGTGTATATGCTATGCAGTATCATCCAGAAGTAAACCACTCAGAAGAGGGTTATTTAATGCTTAGAAACTTCGCTAAAAATATTTGTGGAGTAAATGAAAAGTGGAAAATGGAGCACTTCTTAAAAGAACAAATCAAAATAATCCGTGAAAAAGTCGGTGATGGTAAAGTTCTTTGTGGATTAAGCGGTGGAGTTGATTCTTCTGTTGTTGCTGCAATGCTTTATGAAGCAATTGGTGATCAATTAATCCCTGTTTTTGTAGATAACGGTCTTTTAAGAAAAGGTGAGCGTGAGCAAGTTGAACAAGTATTTAAACTTAATCTAAAAGCTCCACTTGTAACTGTAGATGCTGCTGATAATTTTTTAACTAAATTAGCAGGTATTTCTGATCCTGAGAAAAAACGTCAGATAATTGGACATACATTTATTGAAGAGTTTGAAAAAGAGGCTAAAAAACACGATGGAATTAAGTTCTTAGCTCAAGGTACACTTTATCCTGATGTTATTGAATCTATTTCTGTAAATGGACCAAGTGAAGTTATAAAATCTCACCACAACGTTGGTGGCTTACCTGATTGGATGGATTTTGAACTGATTGAGCCTTTACGTGAACTATTTAAAGATGAAGTACGTAAAATCGGTCTTGAACTTGGGCTTCCAGAATCAATGATAAATCGTCATCCATTCCCTGGACCTGGTTTAGCTATCCGTATCATGGGTGATGTAAATAGGCCAGATTTAGATCTTTTACGTGAAGCAGATGTAATTTTACTTGATGAATTAAAAGCAAGTGGATACTACACAAAAACTTGGCAAGCATTTGCAGTACTGTTAAATGTTAAATCAGTCGGTGTAATGGGTGATAACCGCACATATGACAATACTGTTTGTGTACGTGTAGTTGAAGCGGTTGACGGTATGACTGCAACTTTTGCACACCTTCCGCATGACTTGTTAGAGAGAATTTCTCGTCGAATTATCAATGAGGTTGATGGAATCAACCGTGTGGTATATGATATATCTAGTAAACCACCAGCAACTATCGAGTGGGAGTAAAATCGTTAAATATTTCAGCACACTTTGAAATGATTGAGGTATCGGCATAGTTAGGCTATGCCTCAACCTAAAAACATTCCAAATTGCACTAAACTATTTACGATTTAAGTTTATGTAATTAAGGAAAAAAATGAATAAAATCTATCTATTTTCTATATCTTCTCACCCAGAAGCTATAAGTGTTAACTCCCTTGAAGTAAAACTTTTAAAACCTGCTATTGATTTTTCAAATTACGACTATCTAATAATAACTTCAAAACAGACAAGTTTGGCCTTAAAACAATACGATACTAAAGACTATATAGGTAAAAAAGCTTTATGTGTATCTGTTAAATCTGCAGAAGCTTTTGAAGAACTTGGTGGAAATGTACTTAAGGTAGGAAATGGATATGGTGATGAGCTAAGTTCAATAATAAAAAAATATCCAAAATCTACAAAATGGCTGTATTTGCGTGCAAAAGTTATAGCTAATGAGTTTGTAAAAGAAGCAAAAAAAGAAAACTATAATATAGAAGAAGTGATTGTGTACGAGAGTGGATGCTCAAAAGAGATATTAGAAACCAAAGTTGAAGATGAATCAATATTGATTTTTACTTCTCCATCAAGTGTAGAATGTTTTTTAAAAAACAATGTAATCAGTGACAAAAGTAAAGTAATTGTTATTGGTAAAACAACAGCAAAAGTATTGCCAAAAAATGTTGAATACTATATTTCTAAAGATAGAACTATTGACTCCTGTATTGAGCTTGTTAAAAATATATAAAGTATAAATAAAATTAATTAACTATTTATATTCTATTAATATTAATTTAGTTATATTTAGGGAAGTATAAATTGATGTAACAAGGGGTGCATAGTGTTTTTTTCTTCAACAAACAAAGATTCAGAAAAAGTTCTTGAACTAGAAAAAGAGATAGAGCTTTTAAAAGATGAAGTAACACTGTATAAAGAGATGGCAGGTTTTTCTCAAGAAGAGATAATAGTTAAAATATCAAGAGATGGAAGAATTGATTTAAAAAATTCAATTGCTGAGTCTATGGTACAAGATGAGTCAAAACTCGTTAATGCACTTTCTGTGAATGACTCAAAAATTAATGTTGATGGTTGTAGTGGAAAGGTAAAGTCGAAGCGTCTGTCTAACGGTGATGTTTTATACAGTATTATAAAAACAGATATAAAAACAGATAAAGACAGTGATATAATGGCTAAACACCAAGGTGCTATTAGATACTCATTAAAAGATTCACAAAAAACATATGAAGAGATGCTAACTGAATTAAAGGTTATGAGAACTGAATCATCTACAATTGCAGATGAATCTAAAGATGGTCTTAGTTTAATTACTGTTTCTATGGAAAATATGCATGACCTTTCTCTTAAAATGCAAGATACACTTGAGGGAGCGAATTCTTTGGGCGTTCGTTCAGGTGAAATATCTAATGTAGTAACTTTAATAGAAGATATAGCAGATCAGACAAATCTTTTAGCTTTAAATGCCGCTATTGAAGCAGCACGTGCAGGTGAACACGGTCGTGGTTTCGCAGTCGTTGCCGATGAAGTTAGAAAGCTAGCAGAGAAAACCCAAAAAGCCACAGGTGAGATTAGTATAGTTGTAAAATCAATGCAACAAGAAAGCTCGTCCGTTCAAGAAAATATAGAAACGACAAGTAATATTTTAGAAGATACTAAAGTGAAGATTGAAGATTTAGAAGAGAAGATAATCTCTTTTGAGAAAAAATCGTCAAGAAGTGTTTATGAAGTAGAATATATTAGTGATAAAATCTTTGCATCTTTGGCAAAAATTGACCATGTTATATATAAAAATAACGTTTATGCTCTTCTTTTCGGTGAAGAAAATGAATTTAATAAATCTGATCATAAATCATGTAGATTAGGTAAGTGGTATAATGAAGGTATAGGTAAGGAAGAATTCAGTGAAACAGCTTCATATCCTAAACTTGACTCATATCATGCTGCTGTACATGATAATGCAAATAAAATTGTTGAAGAGTGTGCTGGAGATAAAGCTATATGTTCAAAAGAAGAGATAGAGAGAATGGTTAATGAGATTGAAGAGTCTAGTTTAAAAGTGTTTGAATATTTAGATGGAATGGTTGAAGAAAAAGCTGAAATAGTTATGAAAGGTGCTATAGCTGAATTATTTAAGGGTTCAAAATGAAAAAAATAGCTATTATTGATGATGAAGTTCAAATTACAACTATGATTGAAAAGTTTTTAAAAAGGGATGGGAAGTATTCGGTTTCTACTTATAATAATCCTTTGAGTGCATTATCAAGTTTATCCAGCGATACTGATGTAGTACTACTAGATATTATGATGCCTCAAATGAATGGTTTAGAATTATTAGAGAAGTTAATGGAAAAATACCCTAATATTAAAATCATAATGATGACTGCATATTCCACTTTGGATAAGGTTTTAGACGCCCATAGGTATGGTGCAGAAAACTACATAATGAAACCGTTTAGTTCAATGTCAGTAATTACCGATAAAATAGAAGCTATAACTAAATAATAAAATGGAATATGCATTTTTAGCTCTTTTAGCTATATATGCTTTGTATAAATTAAAACAACAAAGTAATAAAATTAGGGATTTAGAACATCAAGTTAGTAATGTATACTTATTTTTAAATACTTTGTCGGTCCCAATATTTGTAAAAGATAAAAATGGGTTTTATATTGAATGTAACGAAGCTTTCTTAAATATAGTCGAAAAAGATAAAAAAGATATTCTCAATACAAAAAACACCGATGAAGAGATGCTATACTCCTTACATGAAGAGATGGATAAAGAACTTTTAAAAAAAGATAATATAAATTACAAAGAAATATTTTTATTAAAATCACATAAGCCGCATATGTATGAATTTTTTAAAAGCTCTTTAACAGACAGTAATGGGAACTATTCCGGTTATATATGTGTAATGATAGATGTGACTGATCACGAAAAACAAGAAAACCAACTTCAATGGGAAGCTCACCAAGAGGTTGAAAAAAATAAAACCATTTTAAAAAAACATGAAGATGATAAGTTAGCAAGTGCAAAATTCACTGCTATAGGACAATTAGCTGCAGGGATAACGCATGAAATAAATACTCCTTTGACTTATATAAAAGGAAATTTAGAAATGATTAAAATGGATTTCGATGATTTACCTAAAGATCTTCCAGTAAAAAAACAAATGTTTGAATATGTTGATGAGATGGAAGTGGGGATTGATAGAATAGCTACAATTGTTAGTTCTATGAGAGAGATGTCTAAACAAAAAGAAATAGGTAAAAGTCGTAAAAATATATATACTACTTTAATAACTTCATTAATTATGTCATATAACCGTTCAAAACAAATATGTGATATTTATATTAATGGTGAAATGTTTACATTAGAAAGTCCTAAAGATAAATTTGAATTTTATGCTGATATTCAAGATCAAAGAATTGAACAAGCTTGGATAATTATTATAAATAATGCACTAGACGAATTACAAAAAAAACCAAACTTTATAGATAGAAAATTTAACATAAATATTTCAGAAAAAAGTTCTCAAATAAAAATTGAATTTAAAGATAATGGAGGTGGGATTCCAGAAAATATAATGGATGACTTGTTTGAACCTTTTATATCTGGAAAACCTGAGAGTGGAATTGGTCTTGGACTTAGTATAGCAAAAAGAATTTTAGATGAACAAAATGCAACAATAAACGCTTACAACGAAAGTAACGGTGCTGTTTTTGAAATAATTATTGATGCAAGTTAATATTGATTTTTGATTTTTTGGTGTATAATTATATTAATAGTCTGAATGACTCGATATTTGCACAAATGAGGGTTCTACATATTCAAATCGCGAATTAGTAGAGTTTTTGTGTGTCGACATTATCGTTTGAGGTATGTTTACTCTGCCGAGATTTTGCCGCCTTTATAAAGTTCTCTCTTCGCCCAAATTCGGCCTTGAGAACCGAAGCTAATGCAAGTCGGTCTTTTGGGCTATTTGTATTGTACAAAAAATTATTATTCTGCACATATTTACATACTTAGCTTCATATTTAAAGAACTTAACTGACACAAAAGAATTATCTTGTTTTACTTTACTTTATTTTTTTATACATAAAATTGTTTAGCTTTAAGAGTAAAAATATATACCAAAATATACTTGTTATAGCAGTGTAAACGATATTTTAATTTAATACATATATGCTATAATTCGATTAAAAATTCACAGGAAAATTTATGAAAATTTTAATACTTGGTTCAGGTGGACGCGAATATTCTATTGCTAGAGCAATATCAAAGGAAGATGAACAACATGAACTTTTTTTCCAACCAGGTAATGGTGCTACAAATAATTTAGGTACAAATTTAAATATTAAAGATTATAACGATTTAGCGATGTTTGCAAAAGAAAATGAAATAGAACTAACAATTGTAGGACCAGAAGCACCACTTGTAGATGGTGTAGTAGATATTTTCAAATCTAATGGATTGACAATTTTTGGACCAAGTAAAGAAGCAGCTCAGCTTGAAGGTTCAAAAGTATATATGAAAAACTTTTTAGCAAAATACGATATCCCAACTGCACGCTATATTGAAACTTCGTCAATTGAAGATGCTTTTAAATTTACAGATACTTTGAGTGCTCCAATTGTTGTGAAGGCTGATGGATTATGTGGTGGTAAAGGTGTTATTATTGCCCAATCTCACGATGAAGCAAAAGTAGCAATTTCTGAGATGTTAAGTGGAAAAAGCTTTGGCGATGCAGGACTAAAAGTTATTGTAGAAGAGTTTTTAGACGGGTATGAACTTTCTATGTTTGCCGTATGTGATGGAAAAGATTATATACTACTTCCAGCAGCTCAAGATCATAAACGTTTGACGGATAATGATGAGGGTCCAAATACAGGTGGTATGGGTGCATATGCACCAACTCCTTTAGTAGATGAAGAACTTTATCAAAAAGTTAAAGACAGAATTATTCGTCCTACATTAGACGGGATGCAAAAAGAGGGGGCACCTTTTGAAGGCGTTCTTTTTATTGGAATTATGGTTGTTAACGGTGAACCTATAACTTTAGAATTTAATGTCCGTTTTGGTGATCCTGAATGTGAGATACTAATGCCTCTAATGACATCAAGCGTGTCTGACATGTTCTTAAAAGCTGCAACTAATCGTTTAAGTGAAATTAAAGTGGAATTTTCTAAACAACATGCAGTTGGTGTAGTAATGGC
>JAPHSI010000086.1 GCA_026193155.1 Sulfurimonadaceae bacterium
TAAAGTGTGCAATAGCATTAACTGATTTAATCGCTTGAATAGGACCTTCTAATGTTGAGAACATATAGAAAGTAGAACCAAGAACCATAAACTTAATTAACGGAGATGCTGCAACTTGTTGCCACTCACCCTTCATTGTTAGAAGCATATTAATCGCTGAACCCCAAGACGGAAGAATTAAGATTACAGAGAAAATTGAACCCATAGTCTGCATCCAATCTGGAACAGTTGAATAAAGAAGGTGGTGACCACCAGCCCATAGGTAAACAAACATTAGTCCCCAGAAAGAAAGTAATGATAATTTATAAGAATAAATCGCTTGACCAGACTCTTTTGGTAAAAAGTAATAAATCATAGCAACAATAGGAACTGTAAAACCAAATGCAACCGCATTGTGACCATACCACCACTCAACTAATGCATCATTAGTACCAGCAAACATAGATACTGAGTGATACCAAGCACCTATACCAGTCTCACCAGCAGGTGAAGAAGCTAGCATTGTAGGAATTTCCATATTATTAAACAGATATAACATTGCTATACCTAGGAAAGTAGCAATATAGTACCAAATTGAGATATAAAGTGCTTTTTCACGACGGATACCAATTAAACCGAAGATACTTAAACCAAATATTACCCATACAACAACAACAGCGATGTCGATTGGCCATTCAAATTCAGCATACTCTTTTGATGTAGTTACACCTGCAAATAGTGAAACAACTACTGCAACAACTACTACTAAATATAACCAAAAGTGTAACTTCCCTAAAAACATCAAAAAGCCTGACTCTGCCATTGATACTTTTAAAACACGCTGACCAACATAATACCAAGTAGCAAATATACCACTTAGTGTAAAACCAAAGATTACTGCATCTGTGTGCAGCGGACGAAGACGACTGTAGTTAGTGTATTCAGCAAGACCCTCACCTAGAACTAAGTTTAGTTCAGGAAACGCAAGTTGAAATGCTAAAATTACACCGATTAACATACCCACAGCTCCTAAAAGAACTGTAGTTAGCATGAACATCTTTGCAACTGTATAGTCGTACTCTAATGGACGATTCTCCATATATAGCCTCCTTAAAGATTCAAAGCAATTAAGTCTAAATAAATATATTTCCAGATAGTTAGACCAATTAACATTAATACTATAACCATAGAAAAGTTTAAAACATCTTAAAAATTGACTATTTTATGACAAATTTACCTAATTATTAGTTTTTTGTTTACTTTCGTATATTTATTTTACTTTAAGAATATGTTTTTTAGAGTTTATCTCTTAATAAGCTCTAAAAAACTTGAGAAAATATATCTACTTTCTTTTGGACCAGGAGAAGATTCTGGATGATGTTGAACTGAAAAAATAGGACTGTCTTTATATTTTAGTCCTTCTATAGTATTATCAAAAAGATTTGAGTGTGTAACTTCTGCAATCTCTACTATATTATCAGGAACATTATAGTTATGATTTTGTGCAGTTATCTCTACTAAACCTGTTTTAACATTTTTTACAGGATGGTTTCCGCCATGATGACCAAATTTTAATTTATAAGTATCATAACCATGAGAGATTGAAAGAAGCTGATGCCCTAAACAGATTCCAAACATTGGAACTTTTGCAGCTATTAGTTTTTTGATCTGTTCTTGTTCTTTTTTAAGCACTAAGGGATCACCGGGACCATTTGATAAAAATACACCGTCTATATCTTTAGAGTTGTATCTTTCAATTAAATCTTCTGCCTGAAAATCATTAGGGATAACTTCTACTTCAATACCTGCACTTACAATCTCATTTAATATGTTTTGTTTAACTCCAAAATCTATAGCTACTATTTTAGCTTCTGCGTTTGGAGCTTCTTCATATTCAAATTCGGTTTTCGAATATGTTGATTGAGTATGTTTATATGCTTTTTTTGTACTAACTTCTTCTATATAGTTAACATCCTCTATACGTGGAGAATCAGCAAGAAGTTTTTTTAATTCATCTTTATTGTCTATTTCAGTTGAAGCTATCATCATCATAGCTCCTTCACTTCTTAACATTTTTGTTAGGTACCTAGTATCTATGTCACAAATCCCCATAACATTGTGTTTAATTAAAAAATCACCTAACGAACCTTCAGAACGAAAGCTTGAATGACGTTCTTGATATTTACGAACTATCATCCCTTTTGAATGTGCACTATTACTTTCCATATCTTGAGAATTTACACCAACATTACCTATTTCAGGCATAGTAAAAGTTACAAATTGACCCGCATAAGATGGGTCACTCATAATTTCTTGGTAGCCAGTTAATGAAGTATTAAAAACTATTTCACCAACTGTAGTACCATTGGCACCAAAGCTATTAGCTTCTAAGAATGTCCCATTTTCAAGGTAAACATATACTTTTTTCATCTCTGTCATTATTGCATTCCTCTTTTAACCATCTCTTCACGGTAAATTTTTTCATAAAGAATCTCAAATTCATCTGTCCCAGGTATATAGTGTTTTTTATATGAACGAATTTTATCCATTACAGCTTCATCTACTTCACTTGCATCTGCAATAAACGATGTAATTGAGTTGTATATAATATTTTTAATACGATTTTCAGATACTTCAAAGTGAATTAAATCCTCTTCGTACAATTCATCTAAAATTTTATGTGATATGTCTGAGTAACGTTCTTCATAGTTTAAAATTACATCATATTCCGGTGCAAGTTTTTTCTTAATCATAAAGAAAAGTTGACGTTCATCAACCAGATTAAATTCTATCTCTTCCTCATTGTCTTCACAAATATCACTTACTTTTTCATCAAGTGCCATCTCTTTTTTTACACTTGCTATTAATATTTTTTCAGCTTCTGCACTTATGGCTTCAAGCCCTTTTGTCATGGTAACTGCACCACTTTTGTTTAAATCAACTGCAATTTTCGAGCATATATGGGGGATAGTTTTTAGTGATATCTTCATGACTTTTGGCCTCAAAATAAATTAAATTCACGCATTTTACAATAAATTAGGTAAAAGTATGATTATAGTAGAGCAAGTATGTCAGATTAATATCATTTATCTCTCATATTTAAGATAATATCCCCTATTTATAATATTAATGATAGAGTTCTGTGGTAACTTTTTTCTAACACGTTTAATTAGACCTCTCAATGCATCAAAAGTTAAATCTTTGTTACCGTCATTCTCCCAAAAGAATTCCATTATTTCTTGAGAACTAAAGATACGTTCTTTTTCTGAACTGAGAAGTTCCATCAATATCACTTCACTTTTTGTCAAAAATACACTATTTGAGTTGTGAATTAAAATCTTCTTTGTTTTATCCCATATATAATTATGTGGCATATAAAAATAGTTATCGGTTTGAAATTTTTTTTCTAGTTCACATACCACTTTATAAAGTGTTTCAGTTAATATTATATCTTCAACCGGTTTATGTAAATATTCTATGGGACACAGTTCAATCTCTTCAAATATATTTTTTTCATCTAAAAATGGTGTTAATAATAATATTATTATTTTTACATTGTTGTCTTGTTCACGAATTTTAGCTGCTACTTCAAATCCACTTAGATGCGGTATATTATCATCTAATACAAGAATATCTATATTGTGTTTTTCATAAAGCTTAAGAGCTTCCTTACCATTCTTAGCAATATAAAGTATTTTAAATTTTTCTTCTAAATATTTTTTATACTCCGTTTTTGTTAACCCATCCTCTTGGGCATATAAAATAGTATATTTACTAGTATCAAATTTCATTTTTAAGTATTATTTCCCTCTTTTACTTTTTAAAATACAATACGGTCACGACCATCTTCTTTAGCTTTATATAAAGCTTCATCTGCTTTTGTAAAAAGCGTTTCAGTTGTATCACATTCGGATGCCACAGCTACACCTATACTTATACTGATTTTTTTCACTGTTTCAAATTCATGGTTTTTTATGGCTTTATGTATTTTTTTTGCAACATACAGAGCATTATCCAGATTTGTATTTGGTAAAAGTATAACAAACTCTTCCCCTCCCCATCTTGCAAATATATCACTTTGTCTAATATGTTGTTTTGTAACTTCAACTAACTCCACTAAAACTATATCACCTATTTTATGCCCAAAAGAATCATTTATTTTTTTAAAATGATCAATATCATATATTAAAAGTGACGTCTTTGCATCACTTTGCTTTTTATTGTTTGCTAAATACTCTTTCAACGACTCATCAAATTTATATCGATTTGATATACCTGTTAGACTATCGGTATTTGCCAAGACCTCAAGTTCCTTATTTAAAGTAGTTATTTTTTCCTCTTTTTCTTTTCTTTTAGCAATATCTCGTACAAATGCGACAAAATACTCTTTTTTCTTGTACATAACATAGTTTGCCAATACTTCTACATCTACATATATATTTTCTTTATTAAGATATCTTGTTTCAAATTGAGCAGTCCTTTTCTCCTTAAGAAGATACCATTTTTTCAACCATTTCTCTTTGGTAAAATTATTACTTTTTAAATCAAAAATGTTTAACTTCATAAACTCTTCAATTTCATAACCTAAATTTTTAGCCGCACTTTTATTTACATAATGAAAACTTCCATCTCTGTTCAACCAAAATATAGCTTCTGAAGATTTTCCAATTGAGTATTCAAGTAAAAGTTTGTATTCTATATGCTCAAAATAGCTTTTTGAGAATATATATCCAAAGGTTATACACAAAGTAAGGACTAGTGTTCTGGCATAAGCTTCAGATATCGGTACATTAAAAATTAAAAAATCTAAAAATGAACCAAATCCCGCATAAAAGAAATAAGTATCGATATGTGCATTCAAAACACCCAGACTTATTCCTAATAAAAAAAAGGAAAAAAAAACTTTGTTGAAAATATATCTTTTCTCAAACTGCAAACTCATACTTCAACTTTAAATAAATTATATATCATAAAACTTTTAAATAATCGTTATGTTATTTATAGTTTATAATATGATATATATGTTATTATACCAATAGTATGTGTCAAAGATGTGTCAAAAGCGATTATATAATATCACTTTGCAAGAAGAAGAGTTAATTCACTACCTTTTTTTGAATCCATTTTAGTTAATATTTTACCGACTGTTTTTGGTTTTAGTGACGATAATATTTTTGCAGCATCATCGGCATCCATATCTGATAGTATTTGAGCGGCAGCTCCAGCTTTCATTTTTGCAAATGTTTGAGCTACCTTATCCATTTTTATACTCTTTAACTCTTCTAAAATTGCCTTATTTTCATCAAGCATTTTTTTAATATTTGCTTCTTTTTCGGCTATCTCAGCTCTCTTTGTTTCCACAACTTCTGCTTCGTAGTCAACTTTTTTTTGTTTACTCTTTAGTAAATCTTCTGTAGCATTTTTTAAAGCCTCAAGAGCCTGTTTTTGTTCATCAATACGTTCTAATTCAATTAATAATTCACTTTTTCTAGCCTTAAAAATTTCACTACATTCAAATAATCTATCACTCGTCTCAATTGAAAAAAGGTGAGTATATATAAATAAAAAAATAATTAA
>JAPHSI010000009.1 GCA_026193155.1 Sulfurimonadaceae bacterium
AACTATCAAAGATTCTGGTTTGATTTAGCAGTCCCAAGAGATATCAGCTGTTCATATGAAGGGATGATTCAACTCTATACGGTAGATGATTTAAAATCTATTGTTGAAGAAAACAGAGGTATAAAAGAGGGTGAGGCAAGAAAAGCTCACGGAATAGTGGGTCGTAGCGTTGTTGAGTTTTTTGAGTGGTTGGATGCTTTAAATGTTGAACCGATGATAAAAGATATCTATAAAAAAGCATATAAAACAGCTGAGATAGAATCTAAACGTGCCATTAATAGTGGATATTTACCTAAAGAATATGAAGCAGAGGCAAAAAAGATGGCTGAACAAACATTAAAAAGATTCCTTCACGATATGACATCTAAGATGCGTGAAGTGACTAGTGAACCGAAGTCAGACAGTATAAGCGGTGTTATGCAGATGCTTGCAAACAGTGAAAATGACAGTATTCCTGATAAATATAAAAATATGGAGAAAAAATAGTGAGAAGAACCAAAGCATTTATACCAACAAGTAAAGAAGCACCGAGTGATGCAGTACTTGCAAGTCATATATTTTTATCGCGTGCAGGTTTTATTTCCCAGGTAGCTTCTGGCTTATACTCTTATATGCCTCTTGCTAAAAAAGTTATTAGAAAAATTGAAAATGTTATACATGAAGAGATGGCAAATGTAGGTGCTCAAGAGGTTGAACTCTCTTTTGTCGCACCAAGTGATTTATGGATTGAGAGCGGTAGGATAGATAAGTTTGGAAAAGAACTTTTAAGATTTTACGATAGAAAAGAGAAGCTTTTTGTTCTCGGACCGACACATGAAGAGATGATGGTAGATTTAGTTCGTAACCGTATTACATCTTACAAAAATCTTCCATTAAATTTATATCAGATAAAAACAAAGTTCCGTGATGAAGTTAGACCTCGTTTTGGTCTTATGCGTGGACGTGAGTTTATTATGAAGGACGGTTACAGTTTCCATGCATCTGTTGAGGATTTGGATAGAGAATTTGATGAAGTTGAAGAAGCATATAAAAGAATTATAAAACGTCTTGGGCTTGATTTTAGAGTAGTTGAGGCTGATAGCGGTGCTATAGGCGGTACAGGTTCAAAAGAGCTTATGGTACTCGCGGATAGTGGTGAAGATACGATAGCTGTTTGTGATAAATGTGAGTATGGTGCTAACATTGAAGTATTTATGGATATGGAAGAGCTTGGTGAAGATTTTGAAGCAAGTAGCATAAGTGATATAAAAGAGCTAAAAGGTGACGATAATTGTCCACATTGTGAGGGCAAACTCTCGCTTACAAAAGGTATTGAAGTTGGTCATATATTTAAGCTTGGAACTACATATTCAAAAGCTCTAAAAGCAGAATTTTTGGATGAAGGTGGAAAAAGTCAGCCGTTTATTATGGGTACATACGGAATGGGTGTATCACGTTTAGTAGCTGCTATAATAGAACAACATCATGATGAAAATGGTTGTATCTGGACCAAGGAGACTGCACCTTATACTATAAACATAATGATATCAAATGTAAAAGATGAAGCTCAAAATACTCTAGGTGAAGAACTTTATTTAAAACTCTTAGGTGAAAATGTTGAAGTAATGATAGATGATAGAAAAGACAGATTTGGTTTTAAAATGAAAGATGCTGAGTTAATTGGTTTTCCTTACACTGTTATAATTGGAAAAGAATTAGAAAATGGTGTAGTTCAAATTTTTAAAAGAGATACAAAAGAAAAGATGTCTGTAGCAACAGGAGATATTTATGAAAAGATTATGGAATTAATATAAAATGGTGTATTTTATTGTTTATCTATTTTTAGAGGTCCTATTATCAGTTAATATTTCATCGTATATCGGTGGTTTATGGACTTTTTTTGAGATACTTATAACGGCGTTTATGGGTATTTACATACTGGTGAACTTTAAAGAATCTCTTCGTGAAAACCTAACAGCCGTGTCTTACAACTGTATAGACTTGCAAGAGTTTCAAAACTTGAATCTCTTTACCCTTATAGGGGCGATTTTTCTTATCATACCGGGCTTTTTAACAGATATAGTAGGTATTCTTATGCAGTTTAGTGTTTTTACAACTATATTGGTAAACCGTTACCAAATGTACTCATCTAACTCTTGTAAAAGAGAAAATCAAGAATTTAATTCATACAATTCACATATAACAAAGGAAGCAGATGTCATTGATGTTGAAATTATTAGCGATAACTCTACTAGGTAGTACTTTTGTTTATGCTACAAGCAATAAACAAGTTGAAGATTTTTTATATACAAACTTTAAAGGTAATCCAAATATAAAATCCATTAAAGTGAATGTAAACTCAAAAGTAAAAATAAAGCAAATGCCACAATGGGAAGCCTTTATAGTTGATGTTGATGCAACTGTAAAAGGAAATAGAAAAGTTAAACAAAAAATGATTTGGTTTTCTAACGGAGTGGTTATGTCTCCTGATCTAATAGATATGAAAACTAAAAAATCATTAAAAGACAGTGTCTCACCTAAATTTGAAGCTAAGCACTATAAAAAAGAGAACCTTATTTATGGAAATAAAAATGCAAAACATAAAGTTGTGATATTTTCAGACCCATTATGTCCATTTTGTCGCTCATATGTTCCAGAAGCTATTGAAAATATGAAAAAACAAGCAGACAAGTTTGCTATATATTATTATCACTTCCCTTTACCATCGTTGCATCCGGCTGCAGTTGAGTTAACAAAAGCAGCTATAGCAGCAGAACTTCAAGGTATAAAAGACGTAGTTTTAAAACTATATAAAGTTAAGCTTGATTCTAAAGAACGTAATATATCTAAAATCCTAAAAGCATTTAACGATGCAGTGGGTACAAATATAACAGAGAAAGATATCAAAGACCCGCGTGTACTTAAACATTATGAACAAGATAGACAAATTGCAGATGATGTAATGGTTCAAGGGACACCGACAGTATTCTTTGATGGTGTAAAAGATAAATCAAAGAAAAAATATTTAGGTGTAAAATAGATGGATAAACTCGTAATTGCAACAAGGGTTTCTGATTTGGCTTTATGGCAAGCTTATCATATAAAAGAAAGAGTTGAAGCTTCATTTCCTGAAATAGAAGTTGAATTAAACAAGATTGTAAGTAACGGTGATAAAGTACTTGACAAACCGCTTGCTTTAATAGGTGGAAAAGGTCACTTCACAAAAGAACTTGAAGATGAGATGTTAGCAGGTAATGCACATTTAGCAGTTCACTCTTTAAAAGATGTTCCGACATATATACCTGATGGTCTTGAACTTGTAGCTGTAACACAGCGTCAAGATCAGAGTGATGTATTCTTATCTCATAAGTATAAAAGCTTAGATGAACTGCCAGAAGGTGCCGTAGTTGGAACTACAAGCCTAAGACGCCGTATGCAGTTACTTCAGAAAAGACCTGACTTAAAAGTAAAAGATTTACGCGGAAATGTAAATACCAGACTTAGAAAACTCTCTGAGGGTCAATACGATGCGATAATACTTGCATATATTGGATTACACAGACTAGATTTACTAAAAGATATACCATATACACAAAAACTATCACTTGATATGATGATACCACCTATGGGTCAAGCAGCTCTTGGTATAGAGATAGTACAAGGTAATGAAAAAGTACTTGAAATTGCCGAGTCTCTTAAAGATGAAGATACATTTATTTGTACACAGATTGAAAGAGACTTCATATCTAAGATAGGTGCCGGTTGTTCAGCTCCTGTTGCTTGTAATGCAGTTAAAAATGCTAATGAGATTACTTTTAGAGTTATGCTTGGTTTTCCTAATGGAACAAATATTATGCAAGAAAAAGTAGTTTGTGATGTAAGTGAAAGTAAAGAATTAGGTTCAGAAGTAGCTGAAAAAATGATAAATAACGGAGCATTAGAACTGCTAAAACGTGCAGAAGATACTGCGTTTAAAGAGGAAATGCCTCAAAGATTGTAGGACACAAGAAGATAAGTAACTTATCTTCTTAGGAGAATGAAACAGGTTTATTAAAATTGTTTGATTATTTAAAATTAGTGGTGACCCCGAGGAGAATCGAACTCCTGTAACATGGATGAAAACCATGGATCCTAACCGCTAGACGACGGGGCCGATAAAAGTGGTGTCCTGTTCAGGATTCGAACCTGAGGCCACATCATTAAAAGTGACGTGCTCTACCAACTGAGCTAACAAGACGTTGTTCTCTTTGTTAAGAGGTCGAAATTATAGACAAATCATTTTTCAATGTCAAGAGTTTTTTTGATAAATTTCTAAATTTTTTTAAAATATAATATTTTGGGTAAAATATGAACATGAATTACTTTTCTTTTGAATACCCTTGGTTTATATTATTATTAATCCCAATCATATATTGTTTATACAGATGCAAGGAGTATCCAAAGAGTATTTTTTTTGTTCATCTACATCTAATGAGTGCAAAAAAAAGTTTAAAAAAAATAGAGTGGATAATAAAAATACTAATATTTATTTTTTTAGTTATCGCCCTAGCTTCTCCAATATTAATAGATAAAACAAACCCTCTTAATCGTCACGGAAAAGATATAGTACTTGCAATAGATGCAAGTGGTTCTATGAACTCATCAGGCTTTGCCAAAAAAGATGATGAAGAGTTAAGGGGTAAAAGCCGCTTTGAAATTACAAAACATATAGCAAAGAATTTTATCAAAGTAAGACAAAGTGATAACATAGGTGTAGTACTTTTTGGTGATTTTGCCTTTATAGCATCTCCTATAACTTATGAGAAAAATATTGTTGTAGATATGCTTGATTTGTTGACTCAGGGTATGGCAGGACAAAATACGGCTATAGGAGAAGCTATATCTATCGGTGTACGAGCTTTTAAGCACTCTAGTGCAAAAAGTAAGATAATAATACTTCTTAGTGACGGTGAGCATAATAGCGGGACAATAAGCCCAAAAGAGGCAGTTAAAATTGCAAAAGACAGAGGTGTTAAAATTTATACCATTGCCATAGGGGAAAAAGGTGAAGCTGATAATGCCTTACTTATGAAAATAGCATTAGATAGCGGTGCACATTTTTATTATGCAGCTAATGCAGAAGAATTGAAAGCTGTATATGAAAATATAGATAAATTAGAAAGTTCAAAAATAAAAAGTCGACAGTACCTTCTAAAAAACTATTTTTATGAAATATTTTTATTATTGGCTGTAGCACTTTTATTATATTTGATTTATAGGGAGATAAAAAGATGAACTTTTTAAATCCTGAATTTTTTTGGTTGTTTTTATTTTTATTGGCTGTGTATATAAAAAAGGACTATAAAAAGTTCAATCCAAGTACATATGGCTATGTTATAACTTTTATATTTATAGTTTTGGCACTTTCTCGTCCCGTAATAGAGCAAGAACCTATAAAAACAAAACAATTATTAAATGATGTAGTTGTAGGTGTAGATTTGTCTTTCTCAATGCAAGGCGAAGATATTAGCCCGACGAGGCTTTCTCGTGCAAAAGAGCTTCTCTCTAGTCTTGTTCAAAACAACACTAAAACAAGATTTGGCGTACTTGGATTTACTACAAATGCAATAGTTTTGAGTCCACTTACACAAGATAGCGAGTTATTACTGCATCTGTTTAACTCTCTAGATGAATCACTCATTGTAACGAAAGGTTCAAGTGTTATGCCAGCTTTAGAACTATCTCGTAAACTATCTAAAAGTAAAAAACTATCAGTCATACTTTTCACCGATGGAGCAGATGAGTTAAACTATAGTGACGAAGCTGAGTTTGCAAAAGAAAATAAAATGACTGTAAATATTATGATGCTCGCAACCAGTAGCGGCTCAACTCTTAGGATGAAAAACGGTGATTTACTTGAAGATGAAAATGGGGATATTGTGGTCTCACGTGCAAACTCGGCTATAAAAACAATCTCAGATACGACAGGTGGTGTTTACACTACAAGCTTTGCTGATATAACCTCTGCACTATCTTCACAAAGAGATGCAAATATTAATACTCAGGTAACCATTATTCAAAATAAAGAGCTATTTTATTATTTTATTTTTTTAGCAATAATAAGCTTTTTAGTAAGTGTTACAAATTTGAAAAGATTTGTTATAGCTTTTTTAATTTTGATCGGTGTAAATGTACAAGCATTTGATTACAAAAATTTTTATGAGGCAAATAGGTTGTATACCCAAGGTAAGTATGAACAAGCCTTGCAAAAATATAAACAACTTCGCTCAAGCGATGCTTTAGATAAGTCTATAGTTTTTTATAATATAGCAAACAGTTATGTAAGGTTAAAAGAATTTAAAAAAGCACGAGAGAACTATATGAAATCACTTACTCTTCATTACTCTTTAGAAGCAGATGAAAATCTTTATTTTATAAAAGATGTAGACGAAGAAAAGCAGATGAGCACTGGACAGCAAAAGAGTGCAAAAAAATCATCCGATGCAAAGCAAAAAGAATCAAGTAAAAAACAAAAAGAGGGTGGTGGCTCAAACATGAATGTAAGTGCGGCTTCAAATTCTGCCAGTGATAATGAGGGTAAAAAAGTAAAGTCTAATCAAAACTCAGTTGATATGAGTAAGGGAAAAGCAAAATTAAGCTCACGTCAATATGAGTTAATAAATAAAAGGGGTGTAAGTGAAAAACAACCTTGGTAAGATACTAATAGTACTAATTTTAATCTTTATAAACCTGGATGCAAAAGAGTATATCTGGAGTGCGACTATAAATAAAAAACAGGCATATGTAAATGAGGCTGTGCATCTACACTATAGTTGTAAGTTTAATTCAAGAGATGAACTGCATGTAATAGAATTTAATCCGGTTGGAGTGTATGAAGATTATGATATTTATCTCTTAAGCGAGAGTGAAAATATCATAGACGGCAAACGTGTAAATGATTTTGAATTTGTTGCTTTTTTGAAGAATAGCGGTCATATAGAATTTAATTTTGATGTTTTGATGAAAAAAACAAATCAAGACTCGATTAATAATACGGTACTGGGTCGTGATAATGCAGACTATGAACAATTTAGCAAAAAGCTTATAAAACAAAAAAAACTCAGCATTGATGTCTTAGCAAATGATATAAAACTTTTTGGAGATTTTAATTTTAAAGTAAAAAAAGATAAACCTAATATAAACGCTTATGAACCATACCATTTTGAGTTGATTATAGAAGGTGTCGGGAATCTAGACAAATTAGAAAAAATAGATTTAAAAATACCCGCTGCGAAAGTATTTGCATCTAAAGCACAAAAAGATTATATATTAACAGAGGATGGGTACAAAGGTATTTGGAGTCAAAAATTTGCCATTGTTTCAGATAAAAACTTTGATTTTCCAAATATTAACTATGTTTTTCATGAGAAAAAGTCAAATAGTATAAAATCATATGAGGTAAAACCTTTTAAAGTGAGTGTAAAAGAGTTATATAGAAAAGAGGATTTACTAGATGATGTAAAAGAAGAAAAGCAAATTTTTAAAAAAGAGTATTTGTACTATGTCTTAATTTTTATTAGTGGTTTTTTAGCAGGCAAAATAAAAATAAGTAAAAATACTAAAGATAACGGAAATGACAATCTAACTCTTAAAGTGGAGTCTTGTAAAACATTAGATGAATTATTAGTACTGTTAGTTGTTACTGATTCTGTGAAATATAGTGACATTATTAATAAAATAGAATATAAAAAGATGTCATTATCAGAAGCTAAAAAACAAATTATTAAATAACATATTTATAAAAATTTCTGTACAATACGAGTATATTAAGAAATTAAAAAATATTTGGGGATATTATAATGAACACAAAAAGTATAAAATTTAAAATAACTTCATTAGTAGCTGCAGCCATTTTTGTAGTAATAACAAGTATACTTTACATATCTGTATCACGTGCTACTGAGTCTTTGGTCAAGAGTAACATTGATTTGCTAGATGCTGTAAAAGAGTCTAAAAAAGAACATATCAACGATTTTTTCTCCTCGGTAAAAAATTTATTACTTGCTAAAAGTACAGACAATGCTACTACACAAATCTTATGGAGTTTAGATGAAGGTTTTGAAGAACTTGAAGACTATAATGAAGTAGATATAGCTACAATTAAAAAAGAGTTACTAAAACACTATACAAACGAGTATATTAATAAAATAAACTATAAGGTTAAAAACTCAGCTCCAAAACGCTCTGCAGAAGAATACCTTCCTAAATCAAAAAGTGCACTTGTTGCTCAATATCTTTATATTATCAAGAATCAATATCCTGTAGGTGAAAAAGATAAGCTGTTTATGAATAAAACTTCAAAGGATACTTACTCACCTAACCATGTACAGGTACATCCTACATACAAACATATCCTAGATAATTACGGTTTATATGATATCTTTTTGGTGAATTCTAACGGTGATATAGTTTATTCCGTATCTAAAGAAAAAGACTTCGGAACAAATATTTTAAGAGGTGTTTATGCAGATAGCGGTCTTGGAAAAGTTTTTAAAGAAATCAAAAATACCCAAAGAGGTGAAGTTGTATTTTCCGATTACTCGCCTTATGAACCAAGCTATAATGAGCAAGGTCTATTTTTAGCGTCCCCTCTTAACTTCGGAAAAGATTTTGAAGGTGCAGTTATATTTCAACTGCCTCGTTCTAAGATAAACAATGTTATGAATTTTCATGAAAACTACGAAAAAGCAGGTCTTGGAAAAACAGGTATAGCAAATTTGGTCTCTACTGATGGATATATGAAAAATGACAGTCGTTTTTTAAAAGATATTAAAAATGAGGATGTTATAAATTCTGGAACAACTATCGGCACTGTTCAAATAAAATCAAAATCAGTAGATGCAATACGTGAAGGTAAAAGCGGTAGTTGGATTATAGATAACCACAGAGGAATAAGTGTTATAAGTTCATATTCACCACTTGATGTTTTTGGTAAAAAGTGGGGGATCATTGTTGAAATAGAAGAGGAAGAGGTTCTTGATAATGTACATGAACTTAGAAATGCTATTTTAATGATTTCGATAGGTTTATTTATTGTATTTTTTATAATTAGTGCTTTTTCTATACAAAAGATAGTAATAAACAAACTTCAAGTTCTTCAAGATGCTACATATGATTTAGCAAAAGGTGAAGGTGATTTAACTCAGCGCATCTCCGTACCAAAAGGTGATGAGATTTCAGAAGTTGCTACAAATATAAATGATTTTATTAAGAAAGTTCAAACAACGGTATCTGAAGCGAAAAACTCATCATCTCAAAATACTTCGATAGCGTCTACTCTCTCATCTACTTCTATAAGTATGCAAGATAAAGCTCAACAAGAAAGTGATATTGTAGAAGCTGTATCAACAGAAGGTAATAACCTTAGAGATATATTGACAAGTTCAGTTGAACAGGCGAAACAAACTAAAGAAAATATAAACTCTGCAGGTACTATTTTACGTGGTGTAAATGACCAGATAGTGCATTTGGCAAACGAAGTTCAACAACGTGCAGATGACGAGCTGCAACTATCACACAGATTAGAGCAGTTAAGTGCAGATGCAGAGCAGGTTAAAAACGTACTTGAGGTTATATCCGATATAGCAGATCAGACAAACCTACTAGCACT
>JAPHSI010000087.1 GCA_026193155.1 Sulfurimonadaceae bacterium
ACTATATCTGAATAATTTCATCGGCACACCACTTGGCTAATTCTAAATCATGGGTTATTAGTAACATACCTATCTCATCTAAATTTTTTATAAGTTTACTCATGACTTCTAGCTGTATAACATTATCAAGTGCACTTGTCGGCTCATCTAAAAGTAGGACTTCGGGTTCCATTAACATTGCACGCAATATAGATGCACGTTGAAGCTGTCCACCAGAGAGTTCGTGGGGAAGTTTTAAAAGTAATTCATAATCAAGGTTTAATATCTCTATATATTCTTTTAAATCTTTTGTAGAAGCTACATCTTTAATTTGATTTAATAATGAATAACTAGGATGAAAAGAACTATACGGATCTTGAAATACTTCCGAAGGTGCAGCACAACTAACTTCACCGATCAAGGGTTTTAAATTACCTAAAATCAGTTCAAAAAGTGTACTTTTGCCTGATCCACTTTGCCCAACTATAGCTTTTATCTGACCTTTTTTTAACGTAAAGGAAAGATCTTTAAAAAGTAATTTCTCTCTTGTATAACCAAAAGATAAGTTCTTTACTTCAATAAGGTATTTCCCCAAAGAATCAGCTCCTAACTCTTATTAATAGAAAGATATATTTTAGATAATTCTTTATAAAGGTCATCCGGTTTAATATCACTATTATCTTCCCAAATTCTTTTCATAATTACGTTATCTTCATCTCCGTTCCAGACTTTTAAATATGAGCCGTCTTTGTATCCATGATCTTGACGAAATTGATTTAAAATATTTTTTCCTACATATAATCTGTATAATGTATTTAAATCTAACCCGCTCATAAGGACTAAATCAAAAAATTCTGAAATCAATAAATCTAAATCTAGTTCACTTTTTGAAAGTACTATAGACATTATACTTTCAACTTTAGTTATTACTTCCTCTTGAGCGGCAAAAAGATCATGAGTAGTATCTACTTTTTTAAAGCTTGGCATATTTGAGATATTAATACCCAAATCTTCAACACCGCCACGCATATTGATAGCATAATTCTCAATCGCTAAAGAGATTATAAAATGCCATACGTCAACAACTTCTATTTGAAGATTATCCCAATCAGGCTGTGCATCAATATTTTTCCAATGCTTCCATGAAAAGCTGTCTATCATCTCGGCACACTCCATATAAATGCACCTTTTCCAGTTAATAACTTTGCCGTTTTTAGTAATACCTTTAGTCCAGTTTTCACCGTTTGTGGAATCGTTTAGTTGATTCTGAAGCTGCAGCATTATTAATATCTTATCCATAGTACAAATCTCTCTTTATTTTAGTAAAATAATTGTATCTAAATATGATAAAATTTCGGTTATGAAAAGAATTAACTGTAGAAGATGTATACACTATTTTGTAACTTGGCAAGCCGGCAAGCCTCATGGATGCAGGGCATATGGTTTTAAATCTGGGCAGATTCCGTCAATTGTAGTATTTCAGAGTTCTGGTAGTGACTGTATACAATTTGTTCAAAAAAAACCTCCAAAGAGTTCTTAGTCTCTCTCCCAAAAAAGTTTTTTTCCAAAACCCAAACGATTATCTGTAAATTTAAAATAATTCACTTTTATCTGCCACAGTTTAGGGCTCATGGCTATAGCGTAAGAAAAAGTTTTGAAATACAACTTTTCTAACTCACTATCTTCTAAAGCCTCAAACTCACCGCGAAACTGTAAACCTTGGATTTTACCAACTGTTTTAGTCTCAAGTACAACAGAACCAGCTACTTGTTTATTTTTTAAAATATGTTGAATATGTGTAGTATCTTCACTACTTGCGACTATAAAAGTAGGACTCTTTTTTTTGTAAGCATAAAAAAGATTACATACACTAAGTTCATCACCAAAAGATGTAGCTAGACTTAAAACATGATGCTCATCTATAAATGATTCTATTTTTTCTAAAGACAATTAAATTACTTTAAAAAGATAAGATTCTAAACCTTCAGAAGCAGTTATATTTCTTTTTTCCAACATCATTTTTGCAGTTTCATCGCTAGCTAATGTATCGTAAATATCATATATACTAAACATATTGTAATAACTTTTTAAAAAGTCAAGAAGCATCATAAAGTTATCTTGTTCTATAGTGCTTGAAGCACGATATGCTTTGAACTCTTCCCAGTCAATATTTTGAACCATTATTTTTCCTATTTTTCAGTGCAGATTCCAACTGCCTAATAATCTTTGACATTTTATCAGAGTCAAGAGCAAAATTCAAGCGCATGAAGCCACTTCCTGCCTTGCCAAAACTAATTCCTGCATTTAACCCTAGCTTTGCTTCTTTGACAAAAAAATCTCTTAAATGTCTATCTCTTAAACCCATTCCTCTACAATCAAGCCAAGCGAGGTATGTAGCTTCTATAGGTATTATTTTTATAAGTTCTGGATATCTATCACATAGCTCTTTTAAAAGTGTATAGTTTCTATATAGATGTTCTTTTAAATCACTTAGCCACATATCCCCATTTTTGTAGGCTGCTTCAAATGCCTCATGGGATAATGAAGAACCCTCTGCAAAATGTACTTTTGAATGTGCTTTAGCAAATTGTTCTCTAAGATTCTCATTTGTAATTAGTACTGTGCTTATTGCAAACCCTGCCATATTAAATGTTTTTCCAACCCCAAAGGTACTTATTGTAATATCTCTGGCTTTATCACTGATAGATGCGAAAGGTATATGTTTATTTGGAGTATATACTAAATCTGAGTGTATCTCATCTGAAAAAACAACTATATTATGTTTTAGACATAACTCTAAAAGTGACTCTAATTCTTCCTTTTTCCAAACTCGTCCTACCGGATTATGCGGTGAACATAACAAAAGCATCTTTGTTTTTTCATCTATTTGTGATTCTAAATCTTCTAAATCAAAAGTATAAACACCATCCTCTTTTTGCTTTAGAGGATTTACTAAGACTTTTCTATCTAACTCTGTAACTGATTTAAAAAAAGGCGGATATACAGGGGTTTGAACTATAATATTATCCCCTGCTTCACTAAAAGCCTCTATAGCTACACGCATAGAGGCAACAACAGAGTGGGAATAAAGCATATCACCTACTTCGTACTTAATTCCATGATGTCTATAAAGCCAATCTATCTGGGCTTCAAATGCACTATCAGGCATCTCTTCATATCCAAACACTGGATGTTCAAGTCTTTTTTTTATAGCATCTATAACAAAATCAGGTGTGTCAATATCCATATCTGCAACCCATACGGGTTCTACGTCTTCACTGCCAAATAGTTTTTCTCTTAGTTTATACTTCTCTGCGTTTGTATCTTCTCTATTTGCCGAAGTATCAAAACTATAGCTCACTTCTTTCTCCAGATGCTAGCCTGTGCTACAGTATGTTGAAACTTCCGGCTAGTCTCTTTTATAACAAACTCTATATCTTTTACTTCTAAAAGTTCAAACTCGTCTTCTAAAATATCTTTTATACCATCAAGCGTGTAATGCTCTTTTCCTGAAGAGTCTTTAAATCCACCTAACCATAAATCTTTAGTAGTTGATTCTTCCTGCCAAGTATACGGTGAAGTCAACATTAAAACTCCACCTTTGTTTATACGCTGTTTTATAGACTCTAAAAATAGTTTTGGATTATATAAACGATCAATCAAATTTTTAGCAATAACCAAATCATAGCCGGTAAAATTTGGCTTGATATTACATGCATCACCTTGCCAAAAAGTGACTTTTTCTTCTGAGCCTTTATAGCCTAAATCTTCAAGGCTTACTTTTTTATGCTCATACAAGTCTCCTTCTGTTTTTGACTTCCAAGCTATATAACCCTCTTTTTTCAGCTTTGTACCCACGCCTACAAAACGAGCAGAAAAATCAATCCCCTCAACCTCATCAAAATACTTTGTCAATTCAAAACTAGCCCTACCCGTTGCACAGCCTATATCGAGTGCTTTTTTAGATTTTGTCGTATATTTAATAACACTCTCCACACAAGATGTTGCAAAGTTTTTTACGCCAAAGTTTTCATCGCCGTATTGAAACTCACAATATTGCGAGACTAAATCATCACTCTCGTAAATATTTTCTTTTTTTGCGTCATCCATTTGAGTCTCCACGTATCTAAAACCTGCATGTTGGTAAAAGTGCCTTCTAAAAGCGTAACGTGATTTTTTCATTATCATGTTTCCGCTGCTGGCCCAAGAAGAACCTAAAATAAGCGCATGTTTTTCATCGTAAGTAGGTGTTGTAAAGTCATCATATGCCTTATGCACTTCAAAGCCTTCAAACGGCCTTATCGGTGTACGTGAATGTTGCCATACATTCCCCACTACATCGTAGATGCTATCATTATTGAATTTAAATTCATTTATGCTTACAGATACACTGCTTGAGACTCCAAAGTTATGATTGGCTTTTAACTCGCTCTGTATATCATCTACACTCGTATACTGGCATAAAGCTTCATATTCGGCTTCACTCGGCAGTGTAAATTTCACTCCCTCTTTTTGAGACTTGTATCTACAAAATGCCATGGCTTCCAAGTTGTTTACCTCAACAGGCCAAGAAAGTGGCATCTTTATCTTTTTTGTAAGAGTGCGGAAACTAAAACCTTCTTCCTCTTTTATCCAAAACGGCGGATGTTTTGCACCAGTTATCTTTAAAAATTTTTTACCCTCATCACACCAGTACTCATCCTTTTCATAACCACCCTCTTGTACAAACTCCATATATTCATGGTTTGAGACTAAATATTTAGATGCTTTAAACTCATCTACATCTTCACTGCACTTACCGTATTCATTATCCCAGCCATAATATTTATCATCTCTGTCTTTTCCAAGATTAATACTTGTTTGTGGAATACTTACAAGAGAGTTTTCTACTATATCTTGACACTCTTTACATATTTTAAAATCATCTACATCTCTAATAAACTCTAAAGGCATCTGACGATGCAATACGCTTGATGTCTCTATATGGATGCGTTCATGCTCAATTGCCATAAGTATTATCCACATATCACTATCCCAAGTAATAGGAAGCTTAAAATCCATTTCACGGATTAGTTTATCAACTAATTCCCTTACTTTACTTCTATACTCTTTTACCTCTGATACTTCTGGCCATTTATATCTGGCTTCATCCATATCATCCCATTCCATCTCATCTACGCCTACGGCAAATATAGACTCAAAATCAGGAT
>JAPHSI010000073.1 GCA_026193155.1 Sulfurimonadaceae bacterium
ATTGTCAGTTTTGTTGGGTATATTGTCCTGATATATCAATCATTTCTCGTGATAAAAAAATGGTTGGTGTGGATATGGATCACTGTAAAGGGTGTGGTATCTGTGTTGAGGTTTGTCCAACAAACCCTAAATCACTTTTAATGTTCGCTGAACAAGCAGATGAAGAAACTGAGATAGCTCAGTGGCCTGCGAAAGATGAGGAGAAATAATAATGGCATTTGATAAAATGGAATTAAGAGATGTTGAAGTTTGGGATGGGAATATGGCAGCAAGCCAGGCAATGCGTCAAGCACAAATTGATGTTGTTGCTGCATACCCGATTACTCCATCGACACCGGTTGTTGAAAACTATGCTGGATTTTTAGCAAACAATTTCATCGAAGGTGAATTTGTAATGGTTGAGTCTGAACATGCTGCAATGAGTGGCTGTATCGGTGCTGCTGCTGCAGGTGGACGTGTAGCTACTGCAACATCTTCACAAGGTTTTGCTTTAATGGTAGAGACTCTTTACCAAGCATCAGGTATGCGTTTACCAATCGTTCTTAATGTTGTTAATCGTGCACTTGCTGCACCTCTTAACGTTAACGGTGACCACTCAGATATGTACCTAGGTCGTGATTCTGGTTGGATTCAGTTTGATTCATATTGTCCTCAAGATGTATATGATTTAAACCTTATTGCGTTTAAAGTTTCAGAAGATCATGATGTTCGTTTACCTGCTATGGTACACCAAGATGGTTTTATGACTTCTCATACTGCACAAGGTGTACATACTTTAGATGACGATACTGCTTATGGATTTGTTGGTGAGTATAAGCCAATGAACGATATGCTTGATTTTGATCATCCTGTAACTCATGGTGTACAAACTGAAGAAGATTGGCACTTTGAGCATAAAGCTCGTCAACATAGTGATCTTATGACTAAAGTTTTCCCAAAAATTCAAGCTGCTTTTGATGACTTTGAAAAACTAACAGGTCGTAAATATAACATGGTTGAGACTTATGATACAGACGATGCAGATGTAGCTGTAGTTTGTATGGGTACATCTGTTGAGACTGCTCGTGAAGTTGCAACTGAGATGAGAGCAAAGGGTATAAAAGCCGGTGTCGTAGGTATCCGTGTTATTCGTCCTTTCCCATTTGAGCAGATTGCAGATGCATTAAAAGGTTTAAAAGCTATAGCAACATTAGATCGTTCAAATCCTAATGGTACAGTTGGTATGTTATTTAATGAGATAGCAGGTTCTATGTATAACTTAGATACTCGTCCAATGATTTCAGGTTATGTATATGGTTTAGGTGGACGTGATTTAACTAAAGTTCATTTAACTGAGCTTTATACAGAGCTACAAGCAAATGTAGATGCAGGAAAAATCACAACTCCTCTACAACAGTTTATCGGTGTTCGTGGACCGAAACTATCATTTTTATAAGAAGGTGACTTATGAGTGAAATGAAAAAAATAAAAAATTTAAAAGAGTTCTCAACTTCTGCAGACAGATTTGAGGGAGCAAACCTTCTTTGTCCTGGTTGTGCCCACTCTATCATTGTTCGTGAAGTTTTAAATGCGACTAATGATGATATGGTTCTTTCTGCATCAACAGGTTGTTTAGAAGTTTGTACGGCAGTTTATCCTTATACATCTTGGGATGCATCTTGGATTCATATTGGTTTTGAGAATGGCTCGACTGCAGTTGCAGGTGCTGAGACTATGCATAAAGTATTAAAAAGAAAAGGTCGCCTAAAGCAGCCTGATCGTAACCCTAAATTCGTATCTTTTGCGGGTGACGGTGCTTCATATGATATCGGTTTCCAATGGATTTCTGGTTGTATGGAACGTGGTCATAACATTATGCACGTTGTATTAGATAACGAAGTATATGCAAATACTGGTGGACAACGTTCATCTTCAACTCCTATCGGTGCTAGTGCTACTACTTCTCAAGCTGGTACGCACTCTTACGGTGAGAAAAGAAATAAAAAAGATATGGTATCTATTATGGCTAGCCATCATATTCCATATTCTGCACAAGTTGCTCCAAATAAATGGAAAGACATGGTTAAGAAAATTCAACACGGATTCTCTGTTGATGGTCCTGTATTTATCAATGCGGCATCTCCATGTACAACTGAGTGGAAGTTTGATCCAAAAGATACAATGCATCTAGCTGATTTAGCTACAGACTCATTAGTATTTCCATTATATGAAATCATTGACGGTCGTGAGTTAAACATTACATACAGACCAAAAAATGTTGTGCCTGTTGAAGAATATTTAGCTGCACAAGGGCGTTTCAAACACTTATTTAAAGATGAGTACAAATACTTAATTAAAGAGTGGCAAGAACGTATTGATGAGAATTGGGCGTACTTAAATCGTCGCGAAGAAGCAAGAGTTTAATTTATAAGCTTTCATCTTCAGTAAATCTTGCACAAGATGAGCAAACGGCAGACTTCAAGTCTAGCCTTTTTGCTCCTGATGCACAATCTTCACTAAATCTAAAACCTTTTTACTTTAAAATAACATTTTCAAATTAAAAATTAAACTTTCAATTTCAACAAACATAAACCTTTTAACGATAAAATATCCATAATAAATAGAAATAAAATTAAGGAAATTCACTATGCCATTATTAGATTCATTTACAGTAGACCACACAATTATGCCAGCCCCTGCAGTTCGAAAAGCAAAAGGGATGAAAAGCCCTAGCGGAGATGCTATTACGGTATTTGATTTACGTTTTGTAAAACCAAATAAAGATACTTTATCTAGTGAAGGTATACATACGCTAGAACACCTATTTGCAGGTTTTATGCGTGATCATTTAAACTCTAAAAAAGTAGAGATAATTGATGTTTCACCTATGGGCTGTCGTACAGGTTTTTACATGTCTGTTTTAGGTAAACCGACTGAAAAAAAAGTTGCAAAGGCTTGGGAAGCTTCTATGAAAGATATTTTAGAAGTTAAAAGAAAAAAAGATATTCCCGAACTTAACAAGTATCAATGTGGTACATACAAAATGCACTCTTTGAATGATGCCAAAGATATTGCAAAAAATGTGCTTAAAAAAGGCATCGGTATTATGAGCAATAAAGACTTAAAGTTAGATCTTAAAAAGGTAAAGTAGATGCTGTTGTTACTTCCTATGGATTCAACAAACCAAGATGAAGCAAAATTAACTAAGGTTTTTGAAGCCAAAACTTGGGCTCAAGTTGATGTTGATGAAGGAAAGATTCAAAGTATCAAGTTTAACGATACTTTTGATGGCTTTGATGATATAAGTGAAGCTGTGGTATTTGAAAATGACTTTGAAAACCCTATGATGTTTATGGATTACAATATGATGCCTTTAGTTGCCCATGAGCAAAGAAGTATAGATGATATAGTTGAAGCTTTTTTATTTCGTGAGCTTCATGACATGGCTTACTAGGTTTTTACACTTGGGAGATTTATCACAGTTTTTAGAGCTATTTAGTGTACAGCCTGGATATAGATATATTCAGGTTACAACTGAGCTTGATGATACTACTAAGGCTTTATATGACTTGCTTATAAATAACAATTCAGAGCTACGAATTGCATTTTATAGTGAAGACGAAGCACCAAATATACAAGAGCAATACCCTAAAGCCAATATTCAATATGTAAAGAATTTTAATCATCCTTATAGAGCTTTGCCAAGAGATAACGATATGGTAATTTATAAAGACATCTTTTCAAAACATAATAAGCAAGAGCTGCTTTTAAAAACTGCATATACGACACTTGCTAATACAGCCGATATTATAATAATGGAAAAAAAAGGAATTTTAGACATTGCAACTATGATGGAACTTTTTGAAACTTATGAATATCGTGCAGCAAATCATATGGATATAGTAAAAGGATATGACATCTTTATGGCTAAGAAGATGCATATGTGGGGTAACGGTTTATAGAAGAGAAGACTATTTTTCAGTGTTGAACTTATAAAACTCTTTATTTAAATAGTGTACAACATCGTCTCTATCGCTATCAAACCAATCTGCATTAGTAGAGTATCTGCAGGCTTCGACCTGATTAGTAAGTTGTTTATAGTTTTTAACTTTACGATTCTTATTAGTAAAACTAGTTGAATCATGACATTTATTACATTTTGCAGAAAAATATAACTTTTTACCCCTCTCAGCATCGTAAGCAGATAATAATAGTGGAAACAGAAATATAAAATATATTTTTTTATTGATTTTTTTCATCTTTTCTCCTAAAATGCTTCTATAGATGTAACATTACACATACTATATAATATTTACTTATGAAACTATTACTTTAAAATGTAATAGTAAAATTTAATAAAGGATAAAATATAAATTCAAAATTTGACTATGAAGAGCATAAATTAGTTCAAAGTGAAGATGGCTCTTACACTGCTTATTCAAAGGAATATGATGAACATTATCATTCCACAAAAGATGGAGCTTTACAGGAATCTCTTTTAAAACATGTAATACCTGCATATAACTTGACTAAAGATTTACAAGAGATAAATATTATTGATATATGCTTTGGATTAGGATTTAATACACTTTCGACAATTTATTATTATAAAAAAAACAATATAAATAAAAAGATAAATATATATTCTCCAGAGTTAGATGCGAAATTGGTAAAGAGATTAAAAAATTTTACCTATCCGGATGAATTTAAAGATATAACTTACATAATAGATGCTCTTAGTAATAATGAAATCTTTGTAGATGATGAATTGAAAATTGAATTATTTCTTGGAGATGCAAGAGAATACATAAGAAATTTGGATGTAAAAATTGATATAGTATATCAAGATGCATTTAGTCCCAGTGTAAATCCTATTCTTTGGACTAAAGAATATTTTGCCGAAATTAAAAATATTATGGATGGTAAAGGAATTTTAACTACATATTCAACGGCACTTAAAACAAGGCTCGCTTTATGGGAAAATGGGTTTAACATATATATAAATGCAGGCAAAGAGTTTAGACAAGCTACAGTTGCATCTTTAACTGAAATTGATGGATATGAAGAAGTTGATATGCTACATAAGATTAAATGTAATCCAAGTATAGAAGCTCTTAAAGATTAATAAAACTTGCTTTAAGTATAAACATCATAGAATCATAATATATGGTACTTTACATAAGTACAAAGGGGTGTGTTTTAATGTATAGAATATTAATCGTAGATGACAGTATAGTAAACATAACCTTTATGCAAAAAATACTTTCAAATGAGTATGAAATAGAAACAGCTTTGAGTGCAAAAGAAGCTTTTGAAAAATTAGAGAAGGTGCAGGTTAATTTAATATTATTAGACATTTCAATGCCGCAGATGGATGGTTATGAGATGATTAAAATATTGAAATCGGATGAGAAAACAAAAGCTATCCCCGTTATATTTGTATCTGCATTAAGTGAAAACTCTGATGAAGTAAAAGGTTTAGAACTTGGTGCTGTTGATTATATAACTAAACCAGTGATAAGTTCTCTTGTAAAAGCTCGTGTAGCTACTCATATTCAATTAAGTGAGCAAAAAAAAGAATTAAATCAGTATAAAAACTATCTTGAGCAAAAAGTAGAAGAGGAAATCTCAAAAAGAAAAGAACAAGAAAAAGTGCTTTTTCAGCAGTCTAAATTAGCTGCAATGGGTGAGATGATGGATGCAGTAGCTCATCAATGGTCACAGCCACTTACTTTAATCGGTTTAAGAGCAAGTTTATTGACATCTGATTTTGAATATGGTGAAGTTGATGCAGAATATTTAAAAAATTATGAATCAAATATATCTGAACAGATACAACATATGATGGAAACTTTAAATGAATTTAGAACTTTTTTTAGACCAAATAAAAAAACAGAAGAGTTTGATATTAAAACTATGATTAATTCGGCACTACACCTTTTAAAAGATGAACTTCTAAAAAATACTATTGAAGTATCCGTAAATGAAAAGGGTAAGTTTAAAATTAACGGTATAGAAAATGAGATGAAGCATTTTATGTTAAATATTATAAACAATGCTAAAGATGCTTTTAATGAAAATAATATAAAAGATAGAAAAATTCAGATTAATATTTTAAGAGATGAAAATTATAATAAAATAGAGATAATCGATAATGCAGGCGGAATACCGGAAAATATAATAGATGATATATTTAAAGCAAACGTTACAACTAAAGAGGAAGGAAAAGGAACTGGTATAGGTCTTTATATGACCAAACAAATAGCAGAAAAACATAACGGTATTTTAGAAGTTAGCAATGTAAAAAACGGTGCTAAATTTGTTCTTAAAATACCGACTAATAAAGAGAAGTGATATTGTTTATTTCATCCCAAGTTAAAGAGTTTGCTTTTGATTGATGTGAAATGATATGTGCAACATAACGTGCAAACATATCTGTTTCTATATTTACACGATACCCTTTTTTATAGTTGCGTATAAGTGTCTCTTTCATAGTGTGTGGGATAATAGTTAAACGAAAGCTATCATCAAATACTTCATTTACAGTTAGGCTTACCCCGTCTATTGTAATAGAGCCTTTTGGAATTACGTAAGCTATAAATGTTTTTGGCAAGCTAATAAAAATATCGTAAGAGTTTCCATTGTTTTTAACCTCACTCACTTCTCCAACACAATCAACATGCCCTTGAACTACATGACCGTCAAACCTATCACCCATCATCATAGCAGGTTCTATGTGCACTTCGTTTTTA